>JAJFFM010000100.1 GCA_021776675.1 Robiginitomaculum sp. | reverse complement strand
CGGGGTCTTGGTCATAGAGGACGGCAGAATTACCTCCATTGACCAAAACCGGGACGCAACAGGCGACAAAGTCATCGAAGGCAAGACCCTATGGGTAACGCCGGGGCTATTCGCGCCCTATACTAATCTGGGATTAGTCGAAGTGGGCGCCGAGCGTGCATCTAATAATATCAATGCGGCTGATAAAATCGCAACTGTGCGTATCCGCGCCGCTGATAGTTTTAACCCTAAATCGGCTTCCATAGCCGAGACCCGTATAGGCGGCGTTATCCACGCCGCCGTCGTACCTGATGCCCGCAGCGATATTTTCGGCGGGCAGGGCATGATTGTCACGACCAGCGGTGAATTTAACTCAACTATAAACGCCTCATCTTTTATCTTTGTCGATTATAATGGTGGTTCCAATATTACGGGCGGCAGTAAAGGCGCGGCCATGGCATTTTTACGCGATGCGCTGGCTGATGCTTCTAAATTCGGTTCGCGCTACGATGGCCCGGACGATGGCGATGCATTACACCGTGCAGATGCAAATGCTTTGCGCATGATATTAAGCGGCAGAAGTCCTTTATTGATTGCTGCTGATCAAGCCGTGGATATGCTCAATATAATCGATTTGCAGAAAACCAACCCAAGGCTTGAAATCGTTATTGTTGGTGCTTCCGAAGGCTGGATGGTTGCGGAACAATTGGCCAGTGCGAATATAGGTGTCATAGTCGATCCAATGGAAAACTTACCCTATTCCTTTGACCGTCTTGGCTCACGCTTGGACAATGTAAAATTGCTGATGGACGCAGGTGTGAACACAGCAATTATGAGCCGTTCTTCTACGGGCGGTATGTCGCACAATTTACGCCTCGCCCCACAACATGCAGGCAATGCGGTTGCAGCAGGTCTAAGCTGGGAACAAGCGTTCAAAGCCATAACCCTGACACCCGCGACTATGTTTGGGTATGAACATTTGGGAGAGTTAGAAGCCGGTCAAAAAGCCAATCTGGTTATCTGGAACGGCGACCCATTAGAGATTACCAGCGCAGTGGTAGCGGTCATCATAGACGGTAAAACCCAATCCATGGAAAGCCGCCAAACCAAACTCCGCGACCGCTATAACCCAACAAATGAAGGTGATAAAATGTATGGGTATCGTTAGGCGGCTTTGCCAAGTTAACGAGACAGGTTCGGTTTAGTACTGGTGTTTCTTTCTAGGCCTGGACAATGCCGCTACACGCTTGCAAAAGAGTGTTTAGTTAGTTACACGTTGTAGTTAGGGGCAAGATTTATTGGACGGCTTTGGGGCGCAGAAAGAAAAATTGATGCAGTTGTTGGGGACGCAATTAAATGAAGTGGCAAAGAGTGTGCGCTTTATTGCATGTCTTACTGTATCTTTGTTCGCATTACCCGCCTGTGCTAGCTCTGGTTTGTTGGGGGCTGATAAACTAAATGCTGTCGCGGCAAGCTCATCTTGCAAAAACCCTGTCATTATTAAACATGCCCTGAAAGGGGAAGGCCTAAAAGGAGAGAGTCAGACCTCTCTGTCCTCAGGTGGTATCTCACAAGTCGAGCGCACCGTTCGTGTGCGTATGATGGGTTTTAAAGGTGCAGCGGAACTGTCAGGCAATGATTGCGCTGATGCTGGCATTACAAAATACCAACTAGCAAGCACGGAGGAGGCTCCAGCTAGTTTTCTCTTCATCAAGCACATGAGTGCAGTTATGATCAAAGACGATCCAAATGTGCAGTGCAAGCCCACTTACACCCAAGTCTATCAACCGCCACTAAAACTCGGTGGTGCTGGCCGCGTTATTCAGGTGCGGAACGGGGAAGAGTGCGAGGTGGTACGGTGAGAGGATTGTGGAGATGCTATTTGTGGTTGGTAATTGTCGTCGGTACATTAATTATTTCTGCATGTGCAGATACAAGTGGAGGAGATGTGAAACAAATGGAAAATGAAGCAAAGTCTGCACTTGAAATACGTGATAAACTGCTCTCGGATCGAAGGAAGCAAGGGTTTGTCACTCCTCCACCATTATCGGATGGGCTGCATAAGCAGATGCAGCAATTTGCATTAAGCCCAGATGGCAATAGATTGGCATTGCTAGTTGAGGGTCGCCCTTGGAATGAAGTGATCGTTTTCGATTGGCGGACTGGTAAAGTTCAAATATATACTTACCCCACAAGGGAATACAAAATAAGTTCGCCTGAATTTTCGCCAGATGGAAACTTGTTGGCTATCGTTTTGAATACTAATGGTCGGTCTACTAGCTCTAAATTTGCTGGCGTGAGTGAAATTGTTGTCTTTAATATGCAAGGTGGTGTTGCCCTTCATTTGAATGACCCCAATAGCATTTACAAACTGCCAAGTTTTTCATATGATGGCAAAAAACTGCTGTTTGGGAAAGGTATTCCAGCGGGTACATTTGGTTCAACTGCAAATCCAACTAAATATACAAAAATTAAGCTAAGTTGGCTTCCCTTTGAAGTTGAATTGAGTTCTCGACAGCAAACTAAATTATTGTCCATTTCAGGGAATCGAGCATGGGGTAGTTTGTTGCAACTCTATTATGATCCCAATGACAAAGGTTTCATTTTTTATCACGCTTCTTACCCTCAAAAACCAGCGAAATCGGCAAGACCCGGGCTTATGTACTGGTCTCCGGATTATGACAACAGAAAAAATGTACACGATTATCCAGGTATGTACCGGTCGAAGATAGGCGAAACTGTTACATTGCCTCTTGAATATTATCGCCCAAGCTATCTTTCATATGATCCAACCCGTTTTGAAGATATTACGGCATCAGGTTATAAAATAATTACGCATTATGTTAGGAGTGAGGAATATGATTTTGAAAAATTTTCCTACCCCATAAAGCCAACAATACGAAATGTAGATATATATCATGGTGCAAAAAAAATAAGTTTAACCGACATACAAACGGGCAGGTTATTGCTGAAAAAAATTCCTGATACTGGTAATGTTATCCAAGAGGGCGGGTTATCCCTGAAAAAAATTTCTGATACCGGCAATGTTATTGCGTTTCGCTCATACGAGTCGTTATCTGGAGTGCCAGATAGAATATTTGCTATTGCTAATTTAGAAACTGCAACTTTATACGAATTTTTTGGCAAAGACTTTATAACATTAAATGTTGAACCCATACTTATAGGAGGTGAAAATGCCAACTCCAAGTGAAAGATTTAATACATATGTAAATAATAATTTATATCGACGGGAAAGGCGACTATTTCATAATCGTGGTATGACCAGCCGATACATACCTTTTAAGAGACCTGATACAAGAAGTATAAGGACTCCAGGCCGAGATTGGGTTCGAGACGCCGTTCAGCCTATTTTTGGATATTTTGCTGGAGGTGGTTGGACTTTTGGCCGCGTAGATACTGCGCGTTCTCGAGTGTTCGTGGATAGTTTTATAGAGTATGAATTTGCGAGCAATGGTGATGTTATTACGTTGGAGTATCGAGTAGGTAATCCTGCGGGTGAGGAAAATGCTCCGGATGGATGGGTGAGGGAAACAAGAACAATTGTAGTTGGAACGGATATTCCAGAATTTTCAGATTTGTCGCCCTTAGACCAATTCGAATTACGGTGACAGTAACCGGAATTACGGTGACAGTAACCGAATTAGACTAGGATTACGGTGACAGTTCGCAAAGCGAATGCCTCTTGTGAACCGAAATGCCTAGACGTCGTTCGTGGATGGTTTCATTTGTTTGTGTGCCTATGAATATCAGTTAACTCATTGAAACTTACCACCTTTCATAAATAACCACCAAATCTTATCCACGGTTTCTCAAACACCCATATATTCAAATTGTTCTTCTGCTTATTGGACAGGTTAGATATCAACTTACCTTTGCAGGAGACGGTGCGCAGGTGTTGGCGGCGAGTGATGTCGTGTTGTCGGCCTGTCTGGCGAGAGCTGTTTAGCCCTACCGTGTGCGAGCACGGGCTTGGGTTGGGTTGGAGTGAAACTCCTCCACCATTTCCAAGTGACTGGCTAGCTCGGCCGTCTTAAAAACGTGCTGCCGCACCCCGCGAGTACTTCCTCGCTACGCTCAGGGCGTGTGGCCTAACCCTCACGAAACATATTTTTTGCATGCTCTCCTGGTATTTCCAGTGCGGGCAAAACCACACGGGCCGTCCTATTCATTTAGGATATGACCGAAGTTAAAAAATAAAACGTCAGCCTGAAAAGGTGCGGCGAATTTCGTGCAGGATGCTACGCCCTGAACGAAGTGAGGAAGTGCTCTTGGGGTGCGTCCGCAATATGTCGCATGTAAAACGGTTGAACATGTGTGCGCTCTGTCTATGAGGGGCAGGGTAATATTTAAGGACGTAAATCATGACCAAAGATTATAAAGGCCTGACCCGCGATGTTGCTCAATATACGCGTGAGCTTGGTAAGCTAACCCCGGATGCTATGGGGGCGTTTTCGTCTTTGGCGCAAAATGCCACCAAGCCCGGCGTATTGGATGCCAAAACCAAAGAGCTGGCTGCGCTGGCTATTTCCGTGGCTATCCGCTGTGATGCCTGCATCGGTTTCCATGTCAAAGCTCTGCACGGGCTGGGCGCGGGCCGCGAGGAGGTCGCCGAAATTTTGATGATGAATGTCTATCTCGGCGGCGGCCCGTCCTTAATGTACGCCGCAGATGCGCTGCGGGCTTTTGATCAATTCGCTGAATAGCTTGGTTAAAGCGCGGTTTTACGTGCTTGACCTTTGATATTTGCTCGGTATTGTGCGGCGAAATTAAACCACTAGGCTTTGCCCAAACATCTGGGCCGCCGTATAGGCTCACTTAATATCCCTAGATATATATATCTGGGTGGGAATTTAGAGCCGGAATGCAATACACTGACTAAAGATGACGCAAAGGGCGTGAAGCCCAAAGACGAAGCAAAAGAAGACAACACACCAAAGGTAACGTTCAAAGATCTGGGTTTAATGCCCGAAATTTTGAAAGCTTTGGACGATGTTGGCTACACCCATCCAACGCCTATTCAAGCCGGAACAATTGAAGCCGCCTTGCAGCGCAAAGACGTATTGGGGATTGCGCAAACCGGCACAGGTAAAACCGGTGCCTTTACGCTGCCCATTATCCAAAGCCTCGCCAAAGGTCGTGCCCGTGCACGGATGCCGCGCTGCTTAATCGTTTGCCCAACCCGCGAATTGGCGGCGCAAGTGGCAGAAAATGTCGAACAATATAGCAAGCTCCTCAAAATCAGTATGGCGCTTCTCATTGGCGGGGTTTCCTTCGCCAAGCAAGAAGCGTTGCTTAACCGCGGTGTTGACGTGTTAATCGCGACACCGGGACGTTTGCTAGACCATTTTGGTCGCGGCAAAGTTATGCTCGGCGGTGTGCAAGCATTGGTGGTCGATGAAGCTGACCGTATGCTCGATATGGGTTTTATCCCGGATATCGAAGAGATTTTCAAAAAAACACCATTCACACGCCAAGTCTTATTTTTCTCTGCTACTATGGCACCTGAAATTCAGAGACTTGTTGATCAATTTTTACACCAGCCTCATGTGGTCAAAATCGCGCGTAAAAATATTACGGCGAAAACTGTTAAACAGATGATCGTCCGTATGCCGGGCAATGATAGCAAGCAAAAGCGCACGGCTCTACGTCATGTGATTGATAATGAAGATGTCAAAAGCGGTATTGTATTTTGCAACCGTAAGCGGGATGTAGACATTGTTGCGAAATCCCTGACGGTTCATGGTCATAACGCTGCGCCCATTCATGGTGATTTGCGCCAAAGCCAACGTATGGAAACGCTCGCCAAGTTTAAAGCAGGCGAAATAGAATTTCTTGTGGCGTCCGATGTGGCCGCGCGAGGTTTGGATATTCCGGATGTATCCCATGTGTTTAACTATGATGTACCGTCACATTGCGAAGACTATGTGCACAGGATTGGCAGAACGGGTCGGGCAGGGAAAAAGGGCGAAACCGTTATGTTCGTCACCCCGAGCGACAGTGGGTATTATAAGGATATATTGAACCTGATTAACTTCAAAGAGCTGGAAGAATACGAAATTTCGGGCATCGAAAATTTCGCCACGGCATCACGTAGTTACGGCAAGTCCAGCGGTAATAATAAGCGCGGGAAATATGGTAGTAAGTCTGGTGGTCGTTCTGGTGTCCGCAATAGTGGTCGCTCAAAAGGTCGTAGCGATAACCGTGCTGATAAAAAAGTTGCAGACAAAGGCGCTGAGAATAAGCCAACGCCTAAATCGTCCGATAAGCCGCAGCAGGATAAGAAAAACGCACAGAAGAA
>JAJFFM010000099.1 GCA_021776675.1 Robiginitomaculum sp. | reverse complement strand
CCAAAAGGGGAGCGGCTCAATGTTGCTTGATCAAGGATTGAAGGTAAGCGAAACTTTGCAAAGCGGTGCTTTGAAGGTGACACTATTGGGCGAAAAAACGCGGTATTCGCTACGCATAAAAGTTAAAGACATCAACTTGTTTAGGAAATCAAGCGGATTAAATTTGCCACGCAAAATTGGTGTATCAACGCATACCAAAACGCATACTATTTTTTGCCTTGGGCCGGACGAATGGTTAGTTATCACTGACGTTAAAATCGGCATTCAAACGCGTAAAATGTTGGAGAAAATCGTTGCCGAATTAGACTATAGCCATACTGATATTTCCCACCGCAACATTGGTTTACTGTTGTCGGGCCCTAAAGCAGCTAATGCCATCAATATTGGCTGCCCGCTTGACCTTTCATTAGCGAGGTTTCCAGTAGGCAAGGTCACGCGCACAGTGTTTGAAAATGCGCCTATCATGCTTTACCGCATCGGGGCGACGGAGTTTCACCTTGAAACTTGGCGATCATTTGGGCCCTATATTTGTGGGTTTTTTGATAGGTATTTTGTTGATTTGAGGTAGTATAGACAAATAAAAATATAGGGGAAATCATGACTGGCACGACACAACAAAAAACATTGAGAGTAAAACTTGCTAAAACGGGGTTTTATGCGGGTTTCAACAGAGTTGTTGCAGTTGGTTCTAAGTTCTTAATTGTTCTTTTGATATTATGGGCCGCCGTTTTCCCCGCACATGCAATGGCCATATTAAGCTCGATTAGAGAATTTGTCAGCAGTCGTTTTGGTATTTGGTATATGTATAGCATAGCATTATTTAGTGTTACCTGTGTATTTCTTGCGTTCTGGCCATCCACGGGAAAATTAAGGATAGGCACTCAAGATGAGAGACCCGAATTTTATAGGTTCTCCTTGATTTCGTTGTTGTTTGGTGCAGGTATTGGTATTGGCATGTTGACCTATTCAACGGCTGAACCGATATTCCATTTTGCCAATAATCCAGACGTCATTCGTGGTAGTGTAGATGCTTTGAGCGCTGAAACGGTACGTTCCGCCTATAAATGGTCTTTTTTGCATTGGGGGTTATCTGCATGGGGCGTTTATGCTTTTACGGGGTTAGCAATTGGGTATTTCAGTTATTCACGGGGGTTGCCTTTAACAATTCGTTCGGCTCTCATGCCGTTATTTGGCAATAAACTTTCTGGCACATTAGGTCACATTATTGACATTGTTGCCGTCGTGGCAACTTTGCTCGGCGTTGCGGTAACCATCGGGTTCGGTATCTCGCAATTCGCTTCTGGTATTTACAATATTTCGGGTATGGAATGGATAATGAAGGAAAATGGCGCACCTACAAATGGTGCAATGGTTTTATTTTTGATCGTGATTATGGGCGCATCAACCTTGTCTGCATTATCTGGCGTTGGAAAAGGCATTAAGTGGCTCTCCAATGTCAATATGGGATTAACTATTTTCTTGTTGGCATTTTTCTTGATTTTTGGTGCCACGGGATTTGCTATAAAATCCTTTTTTGTAGGAATTTGGGATTATCTGCTCGCGCTTCCGGTTATGGCCACGCAGGTTTGGAGCGATGACGGCAGCGCAACCGGCAAGGCCTTGTCCGAATGGCAATCTGGTTGGACAATCTTCTATTGGGCTTGGTGGATTGCATTTGCCCCCTTCGTCGGTTTGTTTTTTGCGCGGGTGTCACGCGGGCGTTCCATAAGAGAATATGTATTTGGAACGATGATTGTTCCGTCGCTCATAAGTTTTATTTGGTTTGCCTTTATTGGCGGTACGGCTCTTAATCTGGAGCTTACTGGCGCAGCGAATAACACTATTCTTGGCGCTGAATTATCTTCACAGCTTTATGCCACCATCAATGTTATGCTTAGTTCAGGCTTGGCAAAATTAATGTCGGGTGTCATCGTGATTTTACTTTTGTTGTATTTGGTAACATCGGCCGATTCGGCCATTTTGGTGATCAACACGATTGTATCCGCAGGCAAGCCAACTACAAATGAAGCCAAGCATATTCTGGTGTGGGGTAGCGTTTTGACGGTTATGATAGCTGTACTGTTAATGGCGGGCGGACTTGACGCGGTGAAAGCAGCCATGATTATTGGCGCACTACCATTTTCTTTTGTCATTGTGCTTATGTGTATATCAATATTAAAAGCGCTGATACTTGATGGACGAAAAAGCAATGCTCCGGGTTTAGGAAACAATTCAACTAAGCTCTAATCCCGATAACCCGTTAGACTATCACCAAGGGCTAATTTGAGTTCATCTAAATAAGGTTCAAAGTTTTTCCATTGGCTGAGCCCTTTAGTGTTTATGGGTTGGCGAACTTGTTCGGAACTGGCGGTGCGAACTTCGCGTTTGGTTTTGTGAAAATCTATGCATCCTTGTTCGAAAGGTAAATCGCAATAATCCAAAATTCGCCTGACTTGTGTTTCCAAATCTACGACAACATCTTCGTATTGAACACGTAATATCTTACCCGGCAGTACTTCGTCCCAATGTCGCATAAGCTCTACATAGCCTTTGTAATAGCGACCAATTTGCTCA
The DNA here is from genome assembly GCA_021776675.1 of Robiginitomaculum sp. Lineage (GTDB taxonomy): Bacteria > Pseudomonadota > Alphaproteobacteria > Caulobacterales > Maricaulaceae > Robiginitomaculum_A. The sequence goes on along the minus strand of JAJFFM010000099.1, from coordinate 4,271 downwards.
AGGCCGGAGGTAAATTCTTGGCCTTCTGCAAACGACTGTTTGAAGCCAGAGAAACAACAAGACATAGGGTCGCGGCGCGCGTCTATGATTTTAGCCTTGGGGAGAATTAAATGAATGAGACCAATATGGCGAAAATTGTTTGGCATTTTATCTGTAAAATACGGTGCGCCTTTGCGGTGAATCCTTGTTTTTTCAATATAATCTTGGCCTAAGTCTTTCAATTTTTCAGGAGAAAGATCAAACAAGTTCTTAGGGTATAAGGAATCTTCACTTGACCAATTACGGCCGCGCAATCGACGTGCGGTCGCCAAAACATTGGGCAGCTCAAGCGTGCCATCAACTTGGGAATGTGAGGCAAGAATTTGCTCAAGCAATGTCGAACCTGCACGAGGTAAGCCAACAATAAAAATTGGGTCAGTAGCACCGTGTCCAAATCCAGATTGTTGGTTAAATAACTCACGTGTACATATACTTGATTGGGTCTTGAATTCTTTTTCCATTTGAGCCGCTTCATATCGGCTCTGAACTCGTTTTAATTTATTACCACGTTCATAATAGCTAAAGGACTTATTATAATTAGCCCTATCCTCAAAAGCTTTGCCAAGGGCAAAACAAAAGTGAATGCGGTTGCGATAGTCCAAATCGGTTTTGGCTTCTTGTTTTTCCATGGCAATAAGTTCACCGTCGGTAAATTCATAAGTTTTCAAATTACTAAGAGAATAATATGCATCACCATGGCCAGGCATTGCTTTGATAGCAGCTTGATATGAAGCTATAGCTTCGTCTTGTTTTCCGTAAGTTTTTAATGCATGGCCACGCGATGTCAGTGTTGCTGTGTCATTTGGGAGCTTTTCCAATACAGAATTAAATAATTCAATCGCCTTATCAAAATCGCCCGTTTGCATTTTTTCAATCGCATAGTGAGACTGAAAAACCGGGTCAGCCGGATTTTGGTCGTATAAATACTTGGCTTGCAAAAGAGCATCTGAAAACTTTTGTCGTTTTCGTAGTAATTGCGTGTAATCGATGCGAAGTTGAACGTTTTCGGGGTCAAATTCCAAAGCGCTTTCTAAGAGAAAATCTGCATCATCTAATATCCCAAGGCGCGATCCTATGTCAGCCAGTAACCGCATTGCTTCAACATGATGTGGTGTTTTTTGCAAAAAATAGCGGCATAGATTTTCTGCTTTTAATAATTTACCTTCATGTATTAGGCTGGTAACGGAAACAAGTTCACGAGGTAACTGTGTTAACCTATTAGCTTGAGCTTGGGCATTATTTGCGGCTTGATTATGACCTTGCTGTTCTAAAATATCAGCCTGCGCTGACCAGCTAGCTATAAGGGCAGAGTTCATACGGCAGGCCTGTTTAAAGGCAGCAAGCGCAAATACAAGCTTGTTTTGATCTCGAAATAAATGGCCTTGTTCTTGAAATGCTCTACCAAATTCAGGGTATACCTTCTTCAATGAATTGAGCGTTGCTTGGGCTTTTTCGTAATCCTTGGCATAGCGATATGCGACTGCCTTCACATATAAAGCATCTACATGGTTGGGGTTTTTACCAAGGATTGAAGCGAGGGCTGTTTGGGCCAAATCATAAGCCCCATCGCCAATATGTAATTGTGCATTTTTCAGCAACTTTGTTTCGTTTTCAATTTCAACCGTCATGTGTGTTCCATAAACCAATATACAAAAAAGGCGTCCCTTGCGAGACGCCTTTCCTATTAGCGTAATCTATCGAGTATTGACAGATTAATAATTGCCCGAAAATCTTATGCCAATCGTTCTGGGACGTGCGAGTGTTACGCGTTCGCGATCATTAACAAAATTGTTGTTAAGTTCAATACGTTCATCCGTAAGGTTATTGGCAAAGATTTCTGCAGACCAGCGTTCAGAGCTTACGCCAATAGCAAGATCAAACTTTGTCCAACTATCGATTTGAGCTCGGTTGATTTTTATTATATCGCTAAACGATTTTGATGAATAGCTAACTTTAGGCTGAATATGAGCCTGCATACCATTGCTTAAATCCCACTCATATCGTGCTCGAAGGTTTCCTTGGAAACTCGGAGCAAAGGCAAGAGAATCTACGCCGTCAAGATCACCAGTAGGTATAAGAATTTTTGTAATGTCTGTGTCAAGGACGGAAAATGCTCCCGTCACTGTCAGACCAGGCGTAGCAACAGGTGCATAAATAAAGTCTGCTTCAAACCCTTTAAGTTCTGCATCAGCTGCATTGGCTGAGAAAAATAGGTTCGTGACACTAGGATCTAAAATAGTCGTTTGCAGGCTTTTAATGTCGACAAAAAAGAGATTACCATTTAACTGAAACTGGTTATCAGCCAAGTTCATTTTCCAGCCCAGTTCGTAGTTGGTAACCTCATCCGTATCAACTGCAAATGGAACGGTAAACCCGCCTGGCCCAGGTGCACCTCCAGGCCTGTTTAGGAGACCTGGACGAAAACCCTCTGAGTAAGTTGCATAGAATAGCATATCATCATTTGGTGTCCACGTTCCCGTAAATTTGAGAATCACACCATCAGTTGCAGCTTTGTCAGGCGCATTTAACGAGTTAAATACCTGTATTGCTTGAGAGTTGGATAAACCTGTCGCTTCAATATCTGCTATACTGCCTACAACAGTTGCTCCGGCTGGAGCATTTGCGCCAGCAAGTGCATAGGTTTGTCTTAATGCATCATTACAAGAGTTGATAAAAGTAAAGACACCATCGCCGTCATATATATCGGAAATATTGGTGCCAAAAGCATTTTCGTCTACTTGGCTGAAGAAATTACAAAAAGACGAGTTGGCACTACCTTCTAGATCAACCTCGATATCATACCACCGTGCACCTGCTGTAAGGGCAAATTGGTCACTGACCTGAAATGTCGCCTCGCCAAAGATGCCAAGCTGCTCGTCAGTTCGCTTTACGTCATTTCTAAATATAACGCCGCTCGGGAAAGCATCGCGGTCTGTGGCAAAGGCATTCGGCTGCGCAAAGTTTGGGGGAAACCCTACAATGCCACCAAAACCAGCCTCAGCTAGCAGACTGCCTTGATAATCAAAATCATTGCGCTCTTTAAGCGTCAATTTACTGTAAAACCCACCAGCTGTTGCGCGTAACCGTTTATCAGCGGGCGTATTAAATCGTAATTCGTGGGTAAACATTTCCGTGTCCGTTACAGAAGAAACGGCAAGATTTGGCGCGTGACATGTTCCGTCTAAATTTGCGGTAGGGCTGGTGCTATATGTCGTATAATAATCGCAAATATAATACGGCAAATACTGACCGACGAACAAATAATCGGTATAGTCTACACGTTGTTCAGTGTCCCGGTTGGTAAACGCGCCTGTGTACAGGGCTTCAAGAGCACCGATACGACCTTCAATAGTCCAGTTTGTGTTTTCGTAAGTGTCTTTGATGTTTTCAGCTTCATAACGCTGTATTTGAAATTCATCCAATGTAGGATCATCAAAAAACACACCTTCTGACTTTAGTTTTTGCCTAGAATGCCCCACGAGCACAGACCAATCTTCATTTACTTCAAATAAAGCACTGGCCCGAAAACCAATATAGCTTGTATCGTTGAAATCTTCTTCGACAAGCGCAGCATTATCAGCCGCTTCAAAAACAATGTTATTAGACGCCGGCGTAGAAGAGAAGCCTGCACGGTTTGGACCTACGGGAACGCCGTTTGCTCTGACTGTGCCAACAGGTCTATAACGAGCTGATTCTGACAAATCAATTTGTCCCGCAACATTATCGATATAGCCGCCTTGATCATCTGCATATCCCACAAGCCTTACGGCAAGTTTGTCGCCTACTGGAATGTTAATCATCGCATCAATTTTTTGACTTCTTTCGCCGCCTTTCGTTGTTGAAATTCCGAAATTAGCTCTGGCCTCAGTCACACCGATTTTTGGTTTGTTTGTTATCAAACGCACCACACCAGCTTGTGAGCTCGCACCAAATAATGTACCTTGAGGGCCTGATAAGACCTCAACACGGCTAAGGTCAGCAGCGTAAACATCAAGATTTCGACCTGGTTGTGACAGGGGTTGTTCATCAAGGTATAGAGCAACATTTGGGGCTAGTCCGGCAACACCTGCAGTCGTTAAATTGGGCGTTGTTGAGGCAAGTCCACGAATGTAAATTGTAGATTGGCCTGGCCCGCTGCCGCCAGCTGTTACGCCCGGCAGTTCTAAGAGATAGTCTGTGAAAACATTAACATCAAGTTCTTGAAGTGTTTGCTCGCCGAGGGCTGCAACGGC
>JAJFFM010000098.1 GCA_021776675.1 Robiginitomaculum sp. | reverse complement strand
AAGAACCTAAAGCTTAAACAAATTCGCTTTCTTTATAGCCTTGAAAATACAGCGCCGTGGTTAAATCCGTGTGATTGATGGCACAGTGTGCCGCGTCTGCGACTATTGGCTTGGCTCGGTAGGCTATGCCGAGGTCAGACGCCGTAATCATAGCAAGGTCATTAGCACCGTCGCCGATGGCAACAGTGCTAGAAGGGCCACCGAATGATTTGCTGTGTTCCTCTAGGGCTTGTTTTTTGGCATCGCGTCCTAAAATTGGCATGCCGACTGTCCCTAGTAATGCCGCACCATCATCGTGCAATGTGTTAGCTTGATGTATTTCAAAACCAGCGGCCTGCGCTATACGCCCCGTGAAATATGTGAAACCGCCGGAGACAATGACCGTTTTAGCACCATTAGTTTTCATAGTCGTTGCCAGGGTTTTTGCGCCCTTATTTAAAGTAATCCTATCATTATAACAATCACTTAGAGCTTTTAGTGGAAGTCCTTTTAATAGGCCAACCCGTTCAATTAACGCTTCATCAAAATTTAGTTTGCCGCGCATGGCACGTTCCGTAATTTCTGACACATGGTCTTTGACGCCTGCAAAATCGGCCAACTCATCAATACATTCTTGCCCGATAAGTGTGCTATCCATATCGCATATGAGCAGTTTTTTCTTTCGGTTATCTGCTGGCTGCAGGCAGAAATCAGCTTCCAATTTCTTGCCTATAAGCGCCTTTGCAATGCGTCCGCGTAGATTGTCAGGCGCATCCGTAATGATAATATCTACGGCTTTGTCTTCGGACAAGACGTTGACGCTTTTCATGTTAACATCCGGTGTCTCGACGCAAAAACTGGCAAGCAGTCTAAAGTTATCCTCGTCTTTTTGTTTTAAAACAAATGTTAAACTGTGGCTATTTGGGTATGGCATGGTTAAAAGCTCGATATGAAAGTTATTCACTGTATTGCAGGCCCTACGGCGAGCGGCAAGAGCGCTTTTGCGGTTAAATTGGCTAAACGTCTGGACGGTGAGATCATCAATGCCGATGCCTTACAGGTTTATTCAGAATTACAAGTGCTGTCTGCCCGCCCTGCAAAAGCAGAAATGGAACATATTCCCCATCATTTGTTTGGTCATATTTGCCCCAGTGTAAGGTATTCAACCGGGCACTGGCTACGCGAAGTTGACCCTTTGATAATTGATATTCTGGCGCGGGGTAAAACACCAATATTGGTCGGTGGTACTGGGCTATATTTCAAGGCCTTAACCCAAGGATTGGCACAAATCCCAAAATTCCCAAGCTCAGCAATACAAGAGGCCCAAGCAGTGTTGGATACAGACGGTATTGAGGCTTTGCGAAGGCTTGCAGAAAACCTAGACCCGCAGGCAAGCTCCAAAGTCCTCGGCAATGATCCACAACGTTTGCTGCGTATTGTCAGTGTTTCTAAAGGTACGGGCAAGCCTTTGAGTTTGTGGCAAAATGAAACACACGCAGTATTGCCTGCCGGTACATGGAAGGGCATGGTTTTACTGCCAAAGCGCGAAAATCTATATGACACAATCAATACCCGGTTTGCAGATATGATCAGAGAAGGTGGTCTAGCCGAGGCAAAACGCATATTTGACTTGGATTTATCGCCTGACTTACCTGCTATGAAGGCTATTGGCTTGAGAGAACTAACTGCTTATATAATGGGCGAAACTAGCCTAGATAAGGCTATTGAGCTGGCAATGCGACAAACTAGACGCTTTGCAAAACGTCAATATACTTGGCTTCGTGGACAAATGTCTGATTGGGAGCAAATATGAGTTATAAATGGGTATAATGGCCTGAATATTGCAGTACATATATTTGATATATTAATGTGAGACATATGAACGAGCATGTGAAAATAAATAATATTAAAACCGCACTCATTGTGTGTTTGTTATGGCTTGTAGGTTTGTTTGCTTTCGGGAATATTGCTTATGCGCAAGCAGAGAGTGAAACATATACTCCGGTAGAGATTTTAATGTCTGAGCCTGAACTTACTGACTCGTCTCCTTCATCATCTTTATTCAATCAAGCGAAGAAATATCACGACGGAAATGGTGTGGCGCAAGATTTATTGCGAGCACATACACTGTATTTAAAAGCAGCTGATATGGGAAATAACCATGCCCGTATTAATCTGGGTTATTTGTATTTCATGGGCGAGGGTGTTGAGCAAAGCTATAGCAAAGCTCGCAATTGGTATTTAACTGCCGCGAAGAATGGCAGCAAAGATGCACAGTCAAACTTGGCAATGATTTACCAAAACGGTTTCGGTGTACCCAAAGATAAAATAAAGGCTGAGTTTTGGCGTACATATAAACAGGAAAAACCCATTCAGAAAGATAGGGTAAAAACGGCTAGCACTGCGAAGAAACCTGTACAAACAAAGCCGCTTTCAACTAAAAGCACGGTAAAGAAGAAAACCGTAAATACGCCCATAAAAAGTGTAGCCAATCCAATACGTCCCAAAAAATTACCTTTAATCGTTGAGCGTGTCACTACGCAAAATATGGAAAAAGGGAATACCCAGATTGCCGCTAATACGGCGCCTATAATTACCGTTCCCACGGACAATAAAGATATTCCAAGGACCAAGCAGCTTACACCACAAGCATTTGTGAGTAATACTGTGAAAAATGATGTGACCCCAATATCCGATCTTAAGTCTGCAGCCGAAATCCCTAAAACGGAATTAATTATTTTCAATGCACAACTAGATGCTAACGAAAGCCCGACTGAAGTAGAAAGCACTATTGCAGAGCTTAATGAAGAAACCTCACTGCCTACCATAAGGTCATTAAGGCGGGCACCCCTATTAAATGACAAGCAACCTTACATATTGTCACAATGGGTTAGTAACATAATTGGCGCTATGATGCTTGCATTAGTTATAATGACCAGCGGATGGTTTTTCAGTCAATACACAGAAATAGGGAAACGGAAAAAAGCACGTGTATTTGCTAGAGCTTTTTATGCTCATCATCGGGACCGGTTGCGCGTAAATTATTTGCGGTACCCAATGAAGCACCGCAAAATTGATACAATGGACGACTCGTGGGCTGCGGCACTATGCGTGCTTATGGTAAAATTTGCCCTAAGCCAAAAAAATGAAGATACGCTCGTGGGCATGCAAAGTAATAAAATAATCCAAGCGCTAAAGGAAAGTCCTTTCAAAGCAAAGCTAGCGGTATTTCCTTTTGTTAAAGTAACTCAACTTAGGATATTTGATGATATTGAGGCCCATGAACATAATTTCAAGGAAAACCCGGGAGTCTGTGAGGAACCTCAAAGAGTTAAAACTAAAGAGCCTGCGCCTAAAGTAAAAATCAAAGATGTTTTAACTGTGGAAAAAACTAAAGAGTTCTCACCAAAGGCAAGGCCCATAGAAGTGCTTGAAAATAATTATCCAAAACAGGTCAAGTTACACTCAGATAGTGCTGAAAAGCAAAAAAACATATTAGGTGAGGACATTCACCCTAATATTGAGGACAGTCACCCTAATATTGAGGAGTAAAACTCATCAAGTTTGTTTGGATGTACAAGATTTCATTTGATATTTCTGCTAGTTCCCATAAGGCCATATTGAGTTCACAGATTAAGTGACTAATACAAAATTAGGTTGAGATTGAAACGCTTTTCAAATTTTTTTAGAAACCGCAATGCGTTCTTTTGGGTCATTGTCGTGCAAGTATTTGTGCTCGGCATTGTCACGTTAAGCATTGATTTCAAACCAGCCTCTATAGCCAGTTGGTTTGAAACCTTTGGACAATCAATTTTTGCAATCCCGGTGACTATCTGCATTTATTTACTTGCTGCATTTGTAAACGTGCCGCAAATGATGTTACATGCTGGCGTTATTTTAACATTTGGCCCTGTAGTAGGATCAATTATTGCGTGGGCTGCGACCTTGGTTTCTGCCAGTTTTGATTTCTGGCTAGGAAGGCGCTTGGGTGCCGAGCGAATTAGTAAAATTAGTAGCGGTAATATGGCCAAGGTCTTAAGGCTTATTAGGAAGCACGGCTTTTTAGCAAGCATGGGTGTTCGGGTTGTGCCAACTGGGCCTTTTATTTTGGTCAATATGGCTGCTGGTGTAACACATATGAGGTTTTCATATTTTATTGTTGGTACAGCGATTGGAATTATTCCTAAAATAGCGATTATTGCATTCCTCAGTGAAGGCGTTAAGGGGACTGTAACGGGCAAAGGCCCTGTTTATATCGCCATAGTTGTTTTGATTGCCCTAGTTTGGATGGTGATAATTTATACTGCAGGTTCGCAGTTGAAACGCAAATTGGCGAGCGAAGAAGAGGATGTGAAGGTTGATAAGGTAAAGACTGAAAAAAATACATCAAAATAGCAGTGTTTTATGTTTACAGTCTTGCTTTTATGCAACACTCCGCTCATTAACTATCGGAATCATTTTTTTATTTTGCGTGCACTCATTAAATGCTAATATCTGTATGAGATAGCTAGGTTGGGTCGCAATTCCATTGTTGGGAAATTTTATGTTTGATAGATTATTCGGATTTTTTTCGGCGGACATCGCCATTGATCTGGGAACTGCAAATACACTTGTCTATGTTAAGGGACGGGACGTTGTTTTAAACGAACCCTCTGTTGTCGCCTATTCCACCAGAAATGGCCGCAAAGAAGTACATGCTGTTGGTGATGATGCCCGCATGATGCTCGGACGTACGCCTGACCATATCGAAGCCATCCGGCCGATGAAAGACGGTGTAATAGCCGACTTTGCAGTTGCAGAAGTAATGATCGATCACTTCATTAAAAAAGTGCATAACCGCAAAAACTTTGTCTCCCCGCAAGTTGTAATCTGTGTGCCGTCTGGTGCTACGGCTGTTGAGCGTCGGGCTATCCACGATAGTGCTGCACGGGCCGGTGCACGCAAAGTCTATCTGATCCGTGAACCTATGGCCTCTGCACTTGGCGCAGGTCTACCGATCCACGAACCAAGTGGCTCTATGATCGTTGATATTGGCGGCGGAACGACTGAGGTAGCGGTTCTGTCATTAGACGGTATTGTCTATGACCGTTCAGTCCGCGTCGGCGGCGATAAGATGGATGATG
>JAJFFM010000097.1 GCA_021776675.1 Robiginitomaculum sp. | reverse complement strand
ATTCGTTAGAATAGGCCATCTGCGCCCGTGCGCGCGTTTTTCACCCCGACGCATAGAGGAGCGACGAAAGAGGGTTATGACGGACACTATCGAACGATTCGACTTTCAGGCGGAGTCCCGCCAGTTATTGGACCTGATGATCCATTCGGTCTATTCGCACAAGGAGATTTTCCTGCGCGAACTCATTTCCAACGCCTCTGACGCGCTGGACCGGCGGCGGTTTGAAGCGGTCTCCAACCCCGATGCGCTGCCGGACGGCACCGAGCTCGAGATTTGGATGGAACCGGATACCGATGGCCGAACTTTGACCATTCGCGATACCGGTATTGGCATGTCGCGCGAGGAGGTCATTGACCTCATCGGCACAATTGCCAAATCGGGCACGCGTGAATTCACGCAGAAGCTGAAAGAATCGAAGGAGTCCGACGCGGTCGATCTGATCGGCCAATTCGGCGTCGGGTTCTATTCCGGATTCATGGTCGCAGACAAAATGACCTTGGTGACCCGCCGGACCGGTGAAGAGACCGGGACGAAGTGGGAATCCGAAGGCGACGGTTCGTATACGCTCGAAGAAGTCACGCCGGAAGCGGTGGGCACCGCGATCACGTTGCACTTGAAGCCCGCCGACGCGGAAGACGGAATGGACGATTTCGCGGAAGAGTGGAAGTTGCGCGAAATCGTGAAGAAGTATTCCGACTTTGTGGCGTATCCGATCAAGATGAACGTGAGTCGCGAAGAAATCGAACGCGACGACGAAGGCAAGCCGGTCGAAGGCGCGGAAGCGAAGACGGTGATCGAAGCGCAAACGCTGAACTCGATGAAAGCGATTTGGTTGCGCGGCAAAGACGACGTGACGGACGAAGAGTACGCGGAGTTTTACAAGCACATCGCGCACGATTGGACCCCGCCGCTCGCGACGATTCGTGCGAACATCGAAGGTACGCTCGAATACAAATTACTCTTGTTTATCCCCGAAAAAGCACCGTTTGACCTCTATATGCGCGAAGGCCGGCGCGGCGTTCAGTTGTATGTGAAACGCGTGTTCATCATGGACGACTGCGACGCGCTGGTGCCGGAATACTTGCGCTGGGTGCGCGGCGTGGTCGATTCGGAGGACTTGTCGCTCAACATTTCGCGGGAGATCTTGCAGCAAGACCGGCAGATTCAGCGCATGCAAAAAGGGCTGGTTGGCAAAGTGCTCGACCACCTGAAGCAACTGCGCGACGACGATGCGGAGAAATACACGAAGTTCTGGGGCGAGTTCGGGCGTGTCTTGAAAGAAGGCACCTACACCGACCACGAAGTCCAGGATCGCATTCTCGATCTGTGCCGGTTTGATTCGACCATGGACGACGGCGAACAGACCTCGCTGCAATCGTATATCGACCGGATGAAGGATGGCCAAGAGACTATCTATTACATGACCGGTGAAACGCGCGAAGCGGTCGAGCAGTCGCCGCACTTGGAGGCGTTCAAGGAAAAAGGATTCGAGATTCTAATTCTCACGGACCCGGTTGACGAGATTTGGACGCAGTCCGTACACGAGTACGAGGGCAAAAAGCTCCAGTCCATTGGGCGCGGCGCGGTCGATTTGGACGACGATGGCGACAAGGAAGAGAAAGAAAAAGCGGCGCAGGAAAAAGCGGAGACGCATGCCTCGCTGATTGAAATGCTCAAGAATGCGCTGAAAGACGAGGTGAAAGATGTGCGGCTGTCGTCGCGGTTGACGTCGTCGCCTGCGTGCTTGGTCACGGACGAAGGCGACCTGAGTCCGCAGCTTGAACAAATTATGCGCGCGTCGAATCAGCCCGTGCCCGAGTCGAAACGGATTCTCGAACTCAATCCGAAACATCCGCTGCTCGAAAAAATGCAGGGGATGTACGACGCGGATAAAGACGACGCGCAACTCAACGACTACGCCGAGTTGTTGTACGGCCAGGCCGCATTGGCGGAGGGGCAAGCACCGTCGAATCCGGGACGGCTGGCGAAATTGCTGGCGGAGTTGATGGTCCGGGCGTAGGGCATTCGAATAGGTACGCGGATAACGCGGATAGAGCGGATTCTTTGTTTGAGATCGGCAGTCCCGTTTCCCCGTCATTCCTGCGCAAGCAGGAATCCACGCTCGAGCCCAAAAAGGTATTTATCACGAAGGGCACGAAGAACGCGAAGGGTCTCCACTGCGGGGATGATCGACTTCGTGGGCTTCGTGCCCTTCGTGGTTCAGGCCTGCACTCGGATTGACGTGCGGCCTGTGCTAGGTTATGGGCAACACTTTCGATTCCAGAGGAAAATAGTATGAGCAGTGGTTGTCTATTTTGTCAGATTGTAGAAGGCGCGGTGCCGTGTGATGAGGTGTATTCGGACGAGGAGTTTCTCGCTTTTCGGGACATCAATCCGCAAGCGCCCACGCATATCCTCATTATCCCGAAAAAACACATTGCGCGGATTAATGACGCGGAAGCGGATGACGCGGAGCTGTTAGGACGTATGATGCTCAAGGCGAATGATATTGCCGAATCGAATGCCCTCGCCGAGGACGGGTTCCGGTACATCATCAATTCGGGTGTCGATGGCGGGCAGTCGGTGTATCACATTCATTTGCACATATGCGGTGGGCGTCAGATGATGTGGCCGCCGGGATGATTGTTGAATCATTGGATTTAGCAACAGATGGACACAGATAAACACAGATGATCCGGTTCGCGAAGAACTTCGTCGTTCTCGTATACATCTTTGCTGGCGTTGTGTCGGCTTGGAGTGCAGAGAACGAAGTTGAGAGAGATTTCGACTCGATTGTTCGTGTGGGACAAATGCGCGGGGTTCCGGTGAAGTGGGATCTCGATGCGAATATGCGGGTGTTCGAGGAGCAGGTTCAGGCCGCGGCGAAGCTGGGTGCAGACGTGTTTATTACGCCGGAGTGTTGGCTTGACGGGTATGCCGCACCTGACCCCGAATCGACGCCGGCACGGTTGCGGACGGTGGCGCAGCCACTCGAAGGGAGTCCGTACCTGGACCGGGTGGCGAAATTCGCGGACGATCTGGATATGTGGATTTGTTTCGCATTCACGTCGCTGGAAGACGGTGAGATTTACAACACGTGCGGGTTATGGAATCGCGACGGCGAACTCACGGGCGTGTATCACAAGACGCACATTCAAACCCATGATCGGCAGTATGCAATCGGAATGGGGTTGCCGGTCTGGGGGAGCGAATGGGGGAAACTCGGGATGATGATTT
>JAJFFM010000096.1 GCA_021776675.1 Robiginitomaculum sp. | reverse complement strand
TATGGGCAGCCGTTATCACAAGATGAGCGTTAGTGGAGCGCGCTTCACTTTAGTCGGCTATGCCGCCCTCATAGGAGTCTGGTTGTCCGATATTGCCGCATATTTTGTAGAATCCAACCCATTACTAGGTATGAAAATTTTGCTGTTATCGTCCGCCATGTTTGGCGCTTTTAGTTTGTTCGGCTACACGACCCGAAAAAACTTATCCGGCATAGGCCAGTTTGCGGCCATGGCATTTATGGGAGTAATTATCTCTATGGTCATTAACATATTGATCTTTAAATCCACTGGGTTTGATATGGTTGTTAGCGGCATTGGCCTTGTACTTGTTGCAGCGATGACTGCTTGGCACACACAAGGTCTGAAGCAAATGTATCATGCAACGGTTGGCAATGCGGCGGAAGCCGAAAAGGCATCCGTATTTGGCGCGATAAGCCTGTACACAAGCTTCATCAATATTTTCTTACTACTTATGCGCTTCATGGGTGGTAGCGATTAAATCACTGCAAATTAGAAGTGTAGAAAGCCCTATCTCGCGATAGGGCTTTTTTTTCTTTGCGCCAACATTAAAAAAATGTTAGGATAAAGACATTGTTAACGAGCCAAAGAGCTCGAAGCAGTTAACCTTAGTGGGCGAAAGCCCATAACACAAAACTCTTAAAAGGGGAAAATTATGTCTATTGCACGTATTATTTGGAGCATCAGTCTGTTGGCTGCCATCATATTATCATTTGTCGACATGGCACAGGCTGGTATGGTCTTAGCTGTTTTTGGCTTGGTTGCTGGCTACTTTGCTGACCACGAACACCGTCTCGGATTAATTATTGCTGCTATCTTTTTAGCAGGCGGCGCATCAGCTTGGGGTTCAATTCCTGCTGTTGGCCCAACTTTGACTGACATCTTCACAAACTATTCAGCAGTACTAAGTGCCGGCGCCTTAATGGCCGTCTGTAAGACAACTGTAGAACGCGTACTTTTGGGTAAAGGCACAGATAGCTAATCTGTAGCTAAAAATTTATTTCAAACTTTAAACCCGTCAGTCACAAGGTTGGCGGGTTTTTTCATGTTTAGATAATAGGCAAATAGTGACTAAAGGCTCTTAAAACGCGCTTTATCAAACACCCGCAGGACAGTTTTCAAATCATGTCCGCGCTTTAGGATTAAACCACCCGGCGCAACCACACTGAACTGACCTTGCTTACCCCTTAGTTCCGGACGCTTATTGATCTGGTAAAGTGGGGTTTGCGTCGCCTGACGATAGATAGAAAATACGGCGCGTTCAGGCAGCATATCAATCGCATAATCCTTCCAATGACCCTGTGTCACCATCTGGCCGTAAACATTGAGAATTGCACCAAGCTCTTGGCGGTTAAAAGCAACGGGTTCGAGATTTTTGCTGGCTGATTTAGCTTTTCGGCGGGGTATGGGGATAATTTGTGCGCTCATAAAGTATAGAATACCTCATCAGGATTTAATGTAAAGTCGCGGTTTTGGTAACGTTTAGGTAACTGGTTGGCAGTAATTTGGTTTTATGAAAAAATTAACCATACTCTTGTCTGTCGGCGTTTTCGCGCTCATGACAACCGGCTGCACCACGGTTATGACTGCCGGTGTGAAGAAGGGCGATGAACGTAATTTTGTCCGTTCTCTTAATGATGTTACGGCTACGCGTGCCATTGCTGCGCGAATGAGCAGGGTCGAAGGATTTAAGCTTGCTGGTGTTGATATCGAAGTCGCCGAAGGGATTGCCGTGCTTTCAGGCAATGTGCCGCGCGAAGAAGATAGGGTCGAAGCAGAACGTATCGCATGGTCTGGTCCCACAGTCACACAAGTGGGCAATGAAATTTTAATCAAAAGTAAACAGGGCATAGTACGCAATACAAAGGACGGTGTTCTCAACAAATCAGTCCGTGCGCGCCTAATCGCTACCAAGGCTGTCAAAGCCCGTAATTATAGTGTCGAGGTTAATGACGGTGTTGTTTACTTGCTCGGTGTAGCCCGCACACCAGAAGAATTAGCGCTCGCTGCACAAATCGCGAGCACGACCAAAGGTACGCAAGAAGTGGTGTCCTATGTCCGTGTTGTTGGCGACCAATCCAGACTGACGGCAACGGGTCCAGGATTTAATGGTGAGCCGAGCATATCTGCGGGGTTACCAAATTATCAGCCACAAAACCAGGACCCGCTTAACCAAGCCCCACTTTCTCAGCTTCCATATTCTCAAGTTCAAGGTCCATATGCGCAAGATGTAGAACTTCCAAGTCTACCGTCTGAACCATCAACATTATTGGATAATGATGCGATTGAAAGTGGTGAGCCTTATTACCGTGATTTGGTAACGGGTGAACGCATTACACTGCCTGAAGGCGTGACACCTATCCCTTATGTGCCAGAAAACGGAGCTGCTACTCCCGGCGCATTTAGCATTAATCCTCAGACGGGCAATACGGTGCCTGCTAACTACGAGGGTGAATAGTTTCAAATAAAAAGAGGCTTAGCTAGTCTTATTTGTCCACTATTGGTAAATCTTCAAAATTCCCCGGTCTTTTCTGTGCGCGGGCTTGCATGGCTTCCATCATTTCTGTTGGATTAAGGAAGCTAGCATTCCAAGTGGCAATTTGATCAAGAGCATCTTCGGTATTGTGGTCTCGGCCATATGTAATGGACTTTTTACAGCCCATAACGGCAAGAGGTGATTTGCTAGCAATCATTGCCGCTATTTTCATGACACCTGCCATCATCGTGGCTTGGTCATTATAGGTAGAGTTGACGAGGCCGTGGCCTTTAGCTTCGATGGCGTCCATTTTTCGTCCTGTATAAGCCAGCTCTCTGGCAATACCCTCGGGGAGGTGATTGAGGATGCGGGGGAATGTTCCGACATCTGCCGTCATGCCAACATCAATCTCAGTAATGGTAAAAAATGCATCGTCAGTACAATAGCGCATATCCGCCGCCGTAATCATATCAACACCTGCGCCGTAACATCCGCCTTGCACGGCCATCAGCACAGGAATGCGGCATTGCTCCAAACTTGTGAATGTGTCTTGTAAATATTTGACCTTGGTGAGAAACGCCGCCCCGTAAGCAGGATGGTTTTTATCATTCCCACCAGAAACACCACCTGCTAACATAGAGATATCAATGCCTGCACAGAATATCGGTCCAGTAGAAGAAATAACAATGACGCGGGCTTTGGCACCTTCGTCAATATCCCGCACAGCCTTGGGCAGCTCCGCCCAAAAGTCCGCCGCCAAAGCATTACGCTTGTCGGGCCTGTTTAAGACAATATGCGCGATCTTGTTTTCAATGCTCAGCTCAAAACTATTGTAGGTCATGTAGTTCTCTCTTTTGGCTCTTTTTATGGGGATCCGCTGGGTGGTCTCTATAGGGTGAATAGACTACCTTGGGATGGGTCCGCTTTGCCGTCCAATAAATCATTATAACATGTAAGCAAGGCCGTTTCGCCGTTTTGTTTGCTAATGCTCAACCAAGTTTGCGCGCTTTCACAAAATGGCAACCAACGAGCGGCGAGGTTGTTTGCAAATCCGGATGCACCCCATTCACCAATACGTTTTTTAGCCTGGTCAGGTGCAAAAAACATGACGGGCGGAGCACCCTTTTCGGCTTTAGGCGGTGGCCCGCCTTGCCCCCTAACAGAATCCCAGTGGGATTTGCCGACCATGCAATTATAAACCAGGTTATCACCGAAATGGTCATAAATTTTTGCATTTACTTCACCGTTGCCCGCCATGTCGATAATGGCAGTTTTCTTACTGGCATCAAGGTTCGGTATATTGTCATAGTCTTCGACCAAATCATAAAACCCGGTGCTAGCCGTAAAATTCATATTGCCACTGGACGTTAGCCCGACAACTTTGACCGCATTTCTTTGCTTGAGGCAAAACGCCGTCCCGAGGGCAGTTTTGGATGAGGCGCTCAAGAGAATAACTTGCTCAGCACCAAAGAAATTTTCGTCAGCGAAGAAATCGTCTATTAAAAATGAAGTCGTGAACAAGGGCCGTAATACGGGTTGAATATCGTCGAGAGCAGGTGTGAAAGACGGGTCGTTTTTCGTTAGTGTATAGCTGTTATAAATAGGGTGAAGGGGAACACGGTGTTCGGCCCCGTCTTGAAAACTAAGCGAGGATAGCTTGACGGGTTTAATATCCATGCTTTTTGCAATAGGAAAAAACCCGTAAATTCGTGCGCCAATCTCTATGCCCTCACATTTACTTTCGCTCACCGTACCGTAACCCCAAACTGGCATTCGCCCCATTTTACTGGCCGTACTCTGCGCTTGTATGCCGTAATCCTCAGGCTCAAAAAATTTCCAATAGCCAATCATATCACCCGTTACCATATAGGTGATATTATTTGCGGTCAGGGCGAATGGCCCGATATCGACGCGTATATGGTCGTCCGCAAGATAGCCCTTCGGTACGTCCACCAACTTGGTGTCACGAAAATCACTGCGGTTTACGAGTAAAGTCTGGTTCATATCTAATAGCCTTTCATGACATTGGTCGGTAGGCGATCAAATACTTCGTCAGGGACAAAGAAATCTCCAGCCAAGGGGCCGTCATATCCTGGCGCGTAGCCAGAAAAATCCGTAACGCCTTCGGCGCGTAATAATTCTTCATCGATAATGAAATTACCTGTGAACTCCGCTGGGTCTTTGCACATCATGATGTGAGCTGTATCGGATAAAATATCTGGGGTACGGCTCATTTTCGCCATTTGGTCACCGCCCAGTACATTGCGAACAGCCGCCGTATCAATAGCAGTTAATGGCCACAGAGAATTTACCCCGATGCCAAATGGTTTAAACTCTGCCGCCATACCCAGTGTACACATAGACATGCCGTATTTCGCCATTGTGTAGGCCGTGTGGTTTTTGAACCATTTGGGCGACATATCGAGGGGCGGTGAAAGATTGATAATGTGGGCATGTTTTGAGTTTTTCAAATACGGCAAGCACAGTTTAGACATTAAAAATGTACCGCGTGCGTTGACTTGGTTCATCAAATCATAGCGCTTCATGCTGGTGGCTTCAGTATCTGTTAGTGAAATTGCACTGGCATTGTTAACGCATATGTCCAACCCGCCGAATGTATCGACAGTTTTATCAATAGCCGCCCCAACCATGTCTTCATTGCGCACATCACAGATGAGGGGCAAGGCTTTGCCGCCCGCCGCTTCGATCTCCTCAGCGGCCGTGTATATAGTGCCCGGCAATTTGGCGTGAGGCTCTGCCGTTTTTGCGGCGATAGCTATATTAGCGCCGTCCCGTGCTGCGCGCAGTGCAATAGCTAACCCGATGCCGCGTGAACCCCCTGACATGAATATGGTTTTACCTTTTAGGTTTTTCACCTTGGGTAGATTTTTTTTATCAGCCATTTGCCTATCCTCAAAAAATTGCTTATGCTGTCTTATAAACCATATGCACATAATTGCATAATAGAATTTGGGGAAATAATGGCTCTTGCTGAAGCTATATTAGTATGCCTGACGGACCGCCCTATGAGCGGTTATGATTTGGCTAAGACTTTTGATGCCAGTATCGGATTTTTTTGGCGGGCCTCGCACCAACAAGTGTACCGGGAGCTAGCACGTTTGCGCGAGAAAGGCTTGGTGGATAGCCGTGAAATTGAACAAAGTGGCCGTCCCAACCGTATCATTCACACAATTACCAATTCGGGCGAAGATGTCGTGCATGCGTGGTCGCTCAAACCGTGCCGTATGCCGTCGGTAAAGGATGAGCTCTTGGTCAAATTATATGCTCTCGATACCGTTGATATTTCAGTGCTGCGTGAGCAACTTGATATTAGGCTTGATCAACACCGTGCTAAATTAAGCGCATACCACCGTATCAAAGAGAAATTTTATGATGGTCAAAACTTAACCCGTGCTGGGAAAGGTAAATTGATAGCACTGACTATGGGCATTAGTAATGAAGGCGAAATGGTCAAGACGCTCGGCACAGCCATTACAATGCTAGGAGAAATTGATGAGTGATGTAAAAAAGAAGAACTCCCCCAAGAAGAAGCCCCAAAAAAATCCCATGATTAAATGGTTTATTGTCCATGTAATTGTAATCGCAGCTTTAATCGCCGGTTTTTTTGCGCTGACTAAAATTCCTCAAAACGAAGTCGTTGAAAATGACACGATTGTATATCTAGTGCGCCACGCAGAAAAAATTACCGGAGAAGATGCAGGCCGAGACCCAGCTTTGACGGATGAGGGTCAAGCCCGCGCAAATACCTTGGCGGGCTTGTTAGGCGAAGCAAGCATTAGCACAATTTATTCCAGCGATTATATCCGTACCCGCGACACTGCGGCGCCGACATCTAAAATGTCCGGTGTAGAAATAGAAATCTATGACCCGCGTGATTTACCAAGCTTGGCGACGCTTATCCAAGAGACAACAGGGCATATTCTGGTTGTTGGCCATTCCAACACCATCCCTGAGACCGTGACGGCTCTTGGCGGTGTCGGCGGCACACCCATATTCGAAAAGTCTGAATATGACCGCCTCTATGTTGTGAGCATATTGGCAGACGGCACCGTGCAAACAGATTTACGGCGTTATGGGGCACGGTATATTACTAGCTCTGAAGAGCCAATTACTACAAAATAATCACCACGAATTAAATACTGCCCAGAAGAAATAAATAGCGTTGGCTGATAATGTGCAGACCACAGCGAATGAGCCTAAATCTTTGGCACGTTTGCCGACATTGGAAATTTCTGGTGAGATATGGTCGATAATGACCTCTATAGCCGTGTTGAGAGCTTCGCAGGCGAGTAGCAGTAAAAACAAAACTATGCTGATAAGATAGGCCTCTATCGGAACCCGCAGGACGGCATATACCAACAATACTAAGCCAAATATAATAGCCTCAACTTTGGCCGCGAGCTCCGCCTTGAACATATAGCGAAATCCGGCAAGTGAATACCGAGACGTGTTGGAAAGTTGGTGAAAAAACAGGCCGAACGGACCAAGGCCTTTGGCGCGGCGTGCTTTAAGTTTTTTAAATTCTGTATCAGTTGGGTCGGTCATTTCATTTATCACTTTAACATGCGGGGCCGATAGGTCTATGAGGTAATTTATGAAAACGGGTTGGAAATTTTGGATAGACCGCGGCGGTACATTTACCGATATTGTGGCTTGTGACCCGGACGGTAAATTACACACTAAAAAGCTATTGTCGGAAAACCCGGAGAGCTACGACGATGCGGCCCTTGAAGGTATTCGCCAGCTATTAGGAGTGCCAAAAGACACGCCCTTACCCAGCGAGCAAATAGCCAGTGTAAAAATGGGGACAACCGTCGCTACCAATGCTTTGTTGGAACGCAAAGGCGAGAAGACGGCTCTGGCTATAACGGCAGGTCTCCGCGATGCACTGGAAATTGGCTATCAGGCACGGCCAGATATTTTTGCGATGCATATTGTCAAACCTGCACCGCTTTATGACGGATTGGTGGAAATTGACGAGCGGTTGGATGCGGACGGTGGAGTTATATCTACTCCTGATATGGATAAAGCGCGTAAAGGTTTGCAGGCACTATACGCGGATGGATACCGTTCATTGGCCGTGGTGTTTTTACATGCTTACCGTAATCCTGCCCACGAAAAACGGGTGGCAGACCTAGCGCGTGATATTGGCTTTACCCAAGTTTCTACCAGTCATGAAGCCAGCCCACTGATTAAAATGATATCGCGCGGACGCACGGCGGTGGTTGATGCGTATTTATCGCCAATCCTGCGCAGTTATATTGATAGGGTTGCCGCGGCCTTAGGCGAAGCCAGCGAGCTTTTGTTTATGCAGTCCTCTGGCGGACTAGCGGACGCGGCGCATTTTCATGGCCGAAACGCCGTTTTGTCAGGGCCTGCGGGTGGGGTGGTTGGTGCGGTACGGACTGCAGAAGCAGCGGGCTTTGACAAAATTATCGGATTTGATATGGGGGGGACATCCACGGATGTTTGTCATTATGCGGGCCATTATGAACGCGCGCAGGAAACCGAAGTTGCTGGCGTGCGTATGCGTGCGCCCATGCTGGAAATACATACAGTGGCGGCGGGTGGTGGCTCGGTGCTGGATTATGATGGTGCGCGTTTTTTGGTTGGACCAGGCTCAGCGGGTGCTAATCCGGGGCCGTCTGCTTATCGGCGCGGCGGGCCGCTTACCGTTACTGACATCAATGCTGTGCTCGGTAAATTACAGCCTGGGTTTTTCCCGGCAATTTTTGGTGCAGATCAGGACAAGCCATTAGATAATGCAGCACCAATGCCTGCATTTAATGATATTTCGGCGCAAACAGGAAAGTCCGTAGAAGAAACGGCCGAAGGTTTTTTGCAAATTGCCGTTGGTCATATGGCGCGTGCCATCAAGAAAATATCCGTAGAACGCGGCTATGATTTGCAAGGCTATACACTTGCTTGCTTCGGCGGTGCAGGTGGTCAACATGCTTGTTTAGTCGCAGAAGAGCTCGGCATTGAGCGGATATTTATTCATCCGCTTGCTGGTGTGCTTTCTGCTTATGGTATGGGGCTGGCGGATATTTCTGTGCTTGAACAAACCACAATAGATTTGCCTATCGACAAAGTGGATGATGCACTGAAAATTGCAGAAGGTTTGGCTGAAACTGGCCGTGCAAAACTACAAAGCCAGAATGTAAATGCGTGTGATGTAAAAATTAAAATGCGAGCATTTGTTCGGTATATAGATTCTGATACGGCTTTGGAATTACCCCTGACGGTCAACTTAAAGAATGAATTTGAACAAGCGCACCGTGCTCGTTTTAGCTTCATTGACAAATCCGCAAATATCATCATCGAATCTATCTCTGTTGAGTGTGCAGGCGGCGGCGAGAGTACGGATAATTTGTCCCTAGAAACTGAAGCCACGTGCGTAGAACAGCTAATAAAGTTTTACTCCAAAGGCAAATGGCGTGCAGCAGAAGTGCATCACCGTTCAAATTTAAAAGTCGGCGAAAGCATTGCCGGCCCAGCAGTTATATTAGATGCAGGCGGCACCAATATCATTGAGCCGGATTGGACTGCAAAGCTGAGCGCCGATGGTAATTTGGTTTTAAGTGTTGTGACCACGCTACATCCAAGCCCCTCACCCTCGCTTGGCACGACCTCTCCCCAAAGGAGAGGTGAGAAAATCGTAGATTTCCTTAGAAAAGATGGTGGCAGGTCAGACGAAAATAGTAAATCACAGAGGGACACGACATCGTCTCCTCTCCCTGTGGGAGAGGAACAAGGAGAGGGGCTTGGATGTCAGCGAGATGGCACAGTACATGACCCCGTCCGTCTGGAAATTTTTAACAATCTCTTCATGGCAGTGGCCGAGCAGATGGGCGTGGTTTTACAAAACACGGCGCGGTCTGTGAACATCAAAGAACGGTTGGACTTCTCCTGTGCCGTATTTGATGCGCACGGCGGGTTGGTTGCCAATGCGCCGCATATGCCAGTACATATTGGCTCTATGGATGCGAGCTTGCGGGCTTTGATAAATTCAGGCTTACCCATGTCTGCGGGCGATACATTCGTCCACAATAACCCTTATGACGGCGGCACGCATTTACCGGACATAAATGTAATTACGCCCGTATTTGGTGCGGACGGAAAGCAGCTTCTCTTCTATGTGGCCTCGCGTGGTCACCACTCCGATATAGGGGGGATAGCGCCGGGCTCCATGTCACCCCTTGCCAAAAATATCTACGAGGAAGGTGTCATCATTGATTGCATGCACTTGGTATCAAACGGTGCATTTATGGACACGGATATCCGTGATGTGCTGACCTCTGGCCAATATCCGGCGCGTAACCCTGAGCAAAATATAGCCGATCTGAAAGCCCAAGTCGCAGCCAATGCGAAGGGCGCGAGCGAACTTTTGAAACTATGTAAAATTTACGGACGCGAAACTGTCGCCGCCTATATGAGGCATTGCCAAGATAACGGCGAGGCCAATGTCCGCCGTGCTATTGCGGCATTATCGGACGGTGAATTTGATTACGAAATAGATCAAGGCAGTAAAATTCGGGTTAGTATTGTGGTCAATCAACAAGAAGGGTCGGCTTTGATAGATTTCTCTGGGACAGATACCCAAAGAAATGATAATTTCAACGCCCCCGAGGCCGTGACCCACGCCGCTGTATTGTATGTATTTCGCTGTTTAGTTGGCACGGATATCCCGCTCAACGCAGGTTGTATGCGACCACTTAATATTCATATCCCTAAAGGATCCTTGCTCTCACCAAGCCATCCAGCCGCTATCGTTGCAGGAAATGTCGAGCTTTCCCAAGCGGTCACCAATGCTTTGTTCGGGGCGCTCGGTGTGCTTGGGTCAAGTCAAGGCACCATGAATAACCTTACATTCGGTAATGATGAATACCAATATTACGAGACTATCTGTTCTGGCGCGCCAGCCGGACTTGATCATAATGGAGATGGTTTTGACGGCGCCAGCGCTATCCACACCCACATGACCAACTCACATCTCACCGACCCAGAAGTTTTGGAGCTGCGTTACCCTGTGCGCCTTAAACGCTTCGAAATAATGCGCGGCTCTGGCGGCAAAGGTAAGTGGAACTCAGGCGACGGGGTTAGGCGGGCGTTGGAGTTTTTGGAACCCATGGAATGTGCAATCCTGTCTGGTAACCG
The DNA here is from genome assembly GCA_021776675.1 of Robiginitomaculum sp. Taxonomy (GTDB): domain Bacteria; phylum Pseudomonadota; class Alphaproteobacteria; order Caulobacterales; family Maricaulaceae; genus Robiginitomaculum_A. Next base: position 18,367 of record JAJFFM010000096.1, on the reverse strand, counting down.
CGTTGTTAGGTGTGCGGGTGTCAAAGGCGGCGGCTCTGGACGGCTAGGCCGCAACACTATCATCCGCAAGGATGGCTATGCGAAGACCCTAAAGGGTTGCGACAATATCCAAGTAGAAGCTGGTGATATATTCATGGTAGAAACCCCGACAGGTGGTGGTTATGGTGAAGGCTCAGAATAAAGGGACAAATGGCGAAAGAAAAAGTAAAATTTACAGGCGCGCTCGGAGATAATTTATCCGCACGGCTCAACTGGCCGGATGATGTAGAGCCAGATGATGTGCGGGCTTGGGTATTGTTCGCGCACGGATTCACGATTGGCAAAGATTTCAAACCTGTCCGGACAATCGCCAACACGCTTGTCGATGCCGGGTTTGGAGTCTTGCGGTTTGATTTCACCGGATTAGGGGAAAGTCGCGGTAATTTTTCGGACACTAATTTCAGCTCCAACGTCAAAGATATTCTAGCGGCTGCCGCATATCTAAGGCATCATCAAAAAGCCCCTGCTATACTTATTGGCCATAGTTTCGGTGGTACGGCCGCCTTGATGGCAACCAAAAATATACCGGAATGTAAAACGGTCGCCACCATTGGTTCGCCTTGTGATACCAAGCACATAGTCTGTCAATTTGCTGACCGAATTGAAGAAATTGAACGAGAAGGCGAAGCAGAAGTCCTGCTGGCGGGGCGGCCATTTGTTATCAAAGAGCAATTCCTGCAAGACGTCGCCAATCAGGACATGGAAGCGGTCATTGCCAATTTAGGTCGCGCTTTGATGATTTTCCATTCCCCGCAAGACAAAATAGTCAGCATTAAAAATGCAGGTCATATTTTCACACGGGCGAAACACCCTAAAAGCTTTGTTAGTCTGGATAAAGCGGACCATCTGTTGTTGAATAATCCATTGGATGCAAGCTATGTAGCACGGGTGTTGTCTGCGTGGGCGCGGCGGTATATTTAGGTGAAATGGATGACTAGTTTTGACGAAATGATGCACACAGGCACCGAAGGTATTGAGATACTGGACGCGGTGGCGTGTGCTAAACTGGCCAAAAGCAAAGATGTTCTTTTGGTGGATATTCGCGATCCGCGAGAACGGGAACGGGACGGTTGTATTGCAGGTGCTTATCCTATGCCGCGCGGCATGTTAGAATTCTGGATGCATAAGGATAGTCCGTATTACAAATCAGTATTCGGTAAATATGCGCATTTTATATTTATATGTGCCAAGGGCTGGCGGGCTTTGCGCTCCGCCAAAGATGCGCGTGATCTATGCTATCAAGTCAGCGTATTAGAGGGCGGCGTTAGTGCATGGCGAGATGCGGGCCTTGTTATGGTGCAGCCTGATGGGGACAAATTTTATACTTTGGCTGACATCGAAGCTATGCTGCCGCATATCCTAAAGCGCCAAAATATTGCCCGTTATGTTGACGGTAATGTGCTGATTGGAAACCGCAAAGACTATCCGTTTGAGAAAAATTTTGTCACCTGCGAAAGCGTGGAACAGGTTGCCATCGCAATTGAAACTATGGTCACCCAAGGGGTCGGCCCGTGGGTCGCGGCCGTACATGCCATGGCTATGCGGGCTGATCAAGTTAAAGGTCGTGCGGATATTTTGGCTGAACTGGAAGCTGCCAAAGATAGGCTTGTTAAGACCCGCCCGACCAATACGCTTATTCGTTATCGTTTAGAGGATGTGTTGAAATCCGCGAGCATCGCTTTGGATAAAGGCCGTGACCCTGCCGAATTTATCCGCAAGCGTATCAAATCCATCATGGATGAAATGTATAAATTTTATGGTCGGCGTGCGCAATATGGTGCCAAGATTATTGATGACGGCGACGGTATTCTGACCATGTGTTTTGCAGAAACTTCATTTGTGTTGGCCATGGTTATAGCCAAGGATATGGGCAAAGACATTACTGTCTATGTGCCCGAAACCCGCCCGTATTTACAAGGTGCTCGTCTCACCGCGCCGAGCCTGCATGAATGCGGTATCGATGTGAAATTGATAACGGACGGCATGCCTACCGCGCTCATGGCAGAGGGTAAAATACAAAAATATATGACGGCGGCGGATCTCATCACAATGGACGGGCATGTGGTCAACAAGGTCGGCACTTTCCAAAATGCCATAGCCGCCCATGCTCATAATATCCCGTATTTTGCATTTGCATGGGGGTGTGATAGAGACAAACCCGACCGCGACAGTATCAATATAGAACAGCGAGACCCGGCGGATATTCGAAGTGTCAGAGGCGTGGCAACTACTCTGGATGATATTGGTGCGGTTTATCCTGCCTTCGATATTACCCCGCCTAAATATGTTGCTGGCGTTATTACACGCCGTGGCGTGCTCTCCCCATATTTACTCAAGAACGGATTTGAATAATGAACGAAATTACGGCAATAATTGGCGGCACAGGAATTTATGCGCTTTCGGGTATGAAATTGCATAGTGAGACTGTCCTCACGCCTTACGGTGAAGTGACGGTTGAGCGAACTGATGATTTAGTGTTCTTACACCGTCATGCACCCCATCATTCGGTGCCACCCCATAAGGTCAATTACCGTGCCAATATCAAGGCGCTTCACATGCTTGGTGTCAAACGGATTTGTGCAACATTTGCAGTGGGCTCTATTAATGCACACTTTGAATTGGCCGTACCGGTTATTCTTTCGGATTTTATTGATTATTCGTCAGGGCGTGAGCATTCTTTTTTTGATACAATCGACGAGGGCAAAGGTCATGTAGATGTCAGTGTGCCGTTCTGTCCCGTGCTATCACAAGCGCTGGAAGATGAAGCCAAGAAACTGAATTTAGAAATTAGACGCGGTGGGGTTTACGCATCCACCAACGGGCCACGTTTCGAGACGCCCGCAGAGATTAGAGCCTACCGTAAATTTGGTGCGGATGTTGTTGGCATGACTTTATGCCCTGAACTGCCCCTCGCGTTAGAGCTTGGAATGTCTTATGCTGGGCTAGCTTTTTCTATCAATTGGGGCGCGGGCATGACGCCGAGTATTGAGCTTGTGCACGGCGGTGTTGATAAAATTAAAGATGATATGTTGCGCACTATGATTGCGGCATTACAAAATACCAAGAACGCGAATTGTACCCCTGCACCCATTCATTAATGAGTATATTATGACCAAGTTTTCTTTCGCCGAACAATTAAATGATTTCAAAATTACGTCCGAGTGGCTGGCGCGGCGCGGCTGGTCAGAAGCAGCCGGTGGTAATATGTCTATCAGGATAGACGCCTTAACTAAACTGCACGAAGACGACCATATTAAACTGCCCGTAGAGGTGCCGTATCTGGCAGGCAAAGCGGTTTTGTTGACGGGCTCCGGCACACGGGCACGGGAAATTGGGGAAAACCCTGAACCGCATATCGGGCTTTTCAAAATCAGCGATGACGGCCTCCATTACGGCTGGATTGCCGGTAATCATAATCCGTCTATGGAATTGCCTGCTCATTTTGCCATCCATAATGCGCTTGAGCGGCACCGCCCTGAGGACAAAGCTATTTTGCACACCCATCCGGCTAGCCTTATTTCGCTGTGCCATGTACCAGGGTTTGATAATAGCAAAACCATATCGGATAACATCCTGTCCCTCCAGAGCGAAGCTAGACTTATTTTGCCCGAAGGTATTGGGTTTGTGGAGCACGAATTACCGGGATCGTTAGAACTTGGTTTGAAATCCGCCGAACAATTGACCCGCCATCATTTGGTGTTATGGCAATATCACGGCCTATTGGCGACGGGCGAAACGCTGGCTGGTGCATTTGATAAATTGGAAGTATTCGAGAAAAGTGCGCGTGTGTATTGGCAACTCCGCGCCGCAGGTATTGATCCTGTGGGGATTAGCGAGGCGGAGACAAGAAAAACGCTCGCCGCATTTGGCCGCCTAAATAGGTATTAAGTTTTGGTTTTTGGTTCACGCCAGAATGCGTAGGCTAACAATAAGCCCGTATAAATAACCAAGGCTATCCAGCCTTTATTGCCGACAAATCCCCATGATGAATATATGCCGTACCCGTAAATGCCGACGGCCAATACGGGCAAGATTTGCGTCGCCCAGACGGGGAGTTTAAACGGCGCGGACATATATGCCTCAGGGTTTCTTCGGGCGAGATTAAACAGTGCGAAAACTGGGAACAGCCCAAATATAGCCCCGACAGCATTACCAAGAATAGCGACATAGCTAAGGCTCATGCCCGTGATAATAGGTACAAAGCCGACAATGAAAAACAGGCTTAAGAAAATCCACGGTGTTCCGAAGCGGTTTTTCGCCGCTAGGTTTTTCGGAAGCCATCCATCCTCGGTCGCCATATAAAGCCCGCGCGTACACCATGCGAATATGGCATTTAAAGACGTGACTAAGGACAACATGACGCCGCCTGCGATAAAGGCCACATAAACGGGCGGTGAGAAAATCACCTTGGCAGTCGCCGCTAGGTTTTTGCCCTGTACTTCTGAAAGCGGCAATACACCCGTGGCGACAATGCCAATACCAATATAAAGCAAGGTGACGACGACCAAAGATATACCCATAACCAGAGGAATAGTGCGACCCGGATTTTTCATTTCGTCGCCGAACTCTGATACAAATTCAGACCCGATAAGGCTAAGGCGTAATAGGAATGCGGCTGCAAAAAACCCGCCAAAACCATTTGGTAAAATTCTCTCAGGTTTGGTGTAATTGCTATAGTCTTCCACATGCCCAAAGCCTGCGAAAATATAAAACAATAGGGATGCTATGAGGACCAAGACCATCAGGCTTTGGAAGCGTGCCGCCGTTTTTATACCCAATAGATTAGCCGCAAAACAAGCAATCATAATGGCCGCAGCAGTTAGCTTCATATTGACGGCGGGAATGAGCGCATCTGCGTATTCGGCAAAACCGATTGCGAAACTGGCTAGGATAACTTGTCCCGCAATCAAGAGCCCTAAATATACTACAGAAGTTTTCGGACCAAGCAGGTCGCGCACATATGTATAATTACCGCCGCTGGCAGGTACGGCAGAACCAAGCGCTGCAATACAGATGGTCGGTATGGCCACGATAGCGAGGGCAAGCATAAATGCCCACGGTGCGCCGTAGCCGGTCATGGAAATACTAATCCCGGTTAGGACAACAACGCCTGTGCCAATAATTTGCCCAAGAGAAATACTGAGCAAATCCCAAAATCCGAGTAGCTTTTTTGGGGCTAACTTTTTTGGAGAAGCATCAGACATTGGAATACCCGCTGATAAAATCTTTGTGTTTGCCAGTACTCGGGAAAAACACCGAGCGCTCTACTTGGCCTATATCTGCACCGTAAACATGGATGGATATACTGGTGCCGTCATAGCCGTTGCGGACTTTGTGAATGTCGCCAATGCTCGGGGATACGGCTTCTATATCGCCGGGGTTTAAAGTAATTTCGCTTATTTTGTTTAAGTCGTCGTCGTAATTGGTTGAAATTTCCTGCCCGCGTAATTGCCCAAGCAGCCCCCAAACCGTATGATTGTGGACAGGTGTTTCTTGTCCCGGCCCCCAGACAAAACTCACCACCGTAAACCGCACTTGTGGGTCTAGATAAAGCAAATATTGCTGATAGTATTCAGGGTGTGTTTTGGCAAATGCTGCGTCTAGCCAATCATCATTGGCAACCAGTTTTGCCAGTAACCCGCCGCCGACAGAAAGTATTTCGTTTTCTTGCGGCCTCGTATTCATGAGTGCGGTAAACTTGTCTGTGAACTTTGAAAAGCTTTTGTGCACAATCCTAAAACTGGCTTTCGAATGCTGCAAACTTTTCGTCCAGAGCTTTGATCATTTCGGCTTTTTTAGCATCATCAACAAAGGCATATCTCAGGCCGTTATAGGTCATGTTTTTGAGCTGGTCATAGCTGAGGTCAAATTCCTGCGTGCCGCGCATATATTCATGGGTAAGATCAATACGTGCCACACCTTCATCGTCTGTGGACAATGATATGGGGACGCCTGCCGCCCGGTAAACCTTAAGCGGATGTTCATCGCCCGTAATCCTCAGCAAAGCATCCGAAGAGGTTAAGTTAATCTCGACCATGATTTTGTTGTCAGCCATATATTTCAAGAGGTCTTTGTAATTGGTCTCGAACACAATATCAGTACCGTGACCAATACGTTTGGCATGACCAATTTTGACGGCATTATTGATGTGGTCGCGCAACTCGCTGGGGTGAACAAGACCGAGCCAGAGCTCTCCCGCGTGTAAGGAAATATTGCGCTCACCGTGGTTTTTGTACAGATAATCAAGTTGCTCCATATGGTCATCATAATCCCGTAGTGCAATGAAATCGTCTTCGGGTGCTACTAGGTTTGTACCAACAAACCGCTCATCCTGAGCCATTAACTCCCAGCCAAAAATTGTGTGGGCGTAAACGGCGGACGCGGGCAATGTCCGCACGGGTTGGTTTAAGAACCGAACCTCAACACTACAGCCCGGCATGGCGTCTTCGGTGACGCATTTCAAAAGCTCGTCTTTGCGGGCCATAGCCGTATCGATGTCGCGCCGTGCACGGGTTATCATTTCCGGTAGAGCCGCGCCAAATGAGCCGTTCATCAGTGTCGCGTAATCTGCCTCAGCATCACCGGTCATCGGTTCGCCGGCGACCATTGGTAATATGGTTTCAAACAATTCCATAGTGTGCATAAGCTCAAGATAAGTTACATTTTGCTCACCTGCTAAATTGGCGGTTTCGGCAACCATATCTCCGAAACGCGAAGGCAATGCCGCCATGTCGGCGAAGGTAGCGAAAAATTGATCATGGCCAGACCAACCAGCATATGGGACAAAATCGCGCATTGAAAAATTTTCGATCACTTCATTGCGCAATGGTTGATTAAAGTTAAGTGCGGCCTTCATGGTCGGTAAGTCGCCGCATCCATCAGTGTTTGGAAAACGAATGGCAAGTGCGGTTTTGTCTAAACACAAACCGTCTTCTTCGGCCCATTTTATCCAGCTTTCAGCATATACAGCCCCGAACAAATGATTGTGGAGATCGCCGCCTTTGGGCATGGCCTGAATAAACTCTCGCAGGGCAATGTCGTTGTCTTTTATGCTTTCAAATTTTGCCGCGACACCAGTAGGCGCGGTCGCTTGTGTGCATGCTGTGAGAATTACGCTAAATGCAATTGCCAGATATTTTTTCAAGGTGGTCTCCCGTTATTCTTATTTCAAACCTGATATTTATATTTCAAGCCCATTATTCTTATTTCAAGCCCATTATTCTTATTTCAAGAATGTTTTAAGGGGAACCGCCTCATCTGCCAATGCTTTTTTATCGATGATTTTATTTCCTGCTAAGGAGACGGGGATAAGCCGTTTGCCGACCATGTATTCTTGGGGGCGGTTTACTGCGTCTACGGCAAGTAGTTTTTCGCCTTTAAAATAAAATGCGGCGAAACTTCGTCCAATATTCGGATTGCCGCGAAGGATAATATCGTCATAGCCGCCAGACAGTCCGGCTATTTGTAATTTCAAATCAAATTGATCTGACCAAAACCACGGTAGCGCATTATAGGGTTTTGGATTGCCGCAAATAGCAAGGGCCGCCGTTTTGGCTTGGTCGGTAGCATTGGGAACAGATTCGAGCCGTAAATGTGTGCCGTAAATCGGATTGTGGTGCCAAGTCACATCGCCCACCGCGTAGATATTTGGGTCAGACGTTTGGCAATTTTCATCAACGATAATCCCGTTGCCAACTTCTAGCCCGCAATCCTTAGCCAGTTCAATATTGGGAATAACCCCGATGCCGACGATGACCATGTCTGCAAGAAAATCGCCATAAGGTGTAATGACGGCCAATTGGCCGTCATCCTCATAAATTTCCGTGGCAGGGCAGTTTTCAAAAATGATGACGCCTTCTTCGGTATGGATGCGTTTGTAAAATTTCGACATGACAGGGGCGGTGACGCGCTGTAATATTCGGTCTTCCATCTCCAAGACGGTGACTTTCATACCTTGCTTGGTGAGGGAAGCCGCCGTCTCAAGACCGATATACCCACCGCCGATAATCACGGCTTTTTTGCCCGCGCTGACTTTTTTGCCCGCGCTGATTTTTTTGCCCGCGCTGATTTTTTTGCCTGTGCTAATTTGGGCTTTTATTTTCAACACATCATCTGCACTGCGCAGGTAAAATACATTTGGTAAGCTTGCGCCCGGAATTGAGAGCTCTCTAGGTCGTGCACCTGTGGCTAAAATCAATTTGTCATATTGTAAGGTGTCGCCGCCGTCCAAAAACACCAGTTGGTCTTTGGGGTGAATGGTATCAACGCATTTGCCGCGCACGCACAATATGTCTGCGGTTTCGTAGGTCGCTAGCGGGCGGATTAAAATATCGTCTATATCTTTACCGCCGGACAGGAAACCTTTTGAGAGGGGTGGACGGTGATAGGGCGCGTAGCTTTCTTCGCCGACCAGAACAATATCGCCTTCCCAACCAGATTGGCGTAAAGATATCGCGGCCTGTCCACCTGCATGGCTAGCGCCGATAATAACGCATAATTGTTTTTGGGTTTTTTCCGCAGTTTTTGTCATAATTTGGGTTTAGCTAGATATTACCCGCGATCCAAGACTTGATTTCGTCCGCTCGGCGCGCCCCGGCAAGATGTGCCACGGACTGGCCATTTTTAAATAATATCATAGCCGGAATGCCCTGTATTTTATATTTTGCTGCTGTGCTCGGATTGTCTTGTGTGTTGAGTTTAACGAAACGCACATTGGGTTCCATTGCATTTGCCGCCTTTGAAAATTCAGGCCCCATCATTTTACACGGCCCACACCAAGGCGCCCAGAAATCGACCACGACCGGTATACTAGTCTTCTCAACGAATTTAGAAAAACTTGCATCGGTTAAATCTATGGGTTGCCCCGAAAATAGTTTGGATCTGCATTTGCCGCATTTGGCCAATAATGAGGGTTTGTCTTCAGCTATCCGGTTGATGGCCTGACAATAAGGGCAAATAATTTGATTAAATTTTGGCATTATCAACTCCGTTCACCTTTTCATATGGTGCTTAAGAAGTGAGCTTCAATGCGACAAAATATCCTTATCTAATTTAGCTTAATCCAATATGTCATAATTCAGGATGTTTTGACCCAACAAATCTTTAGCTAAAGGCTTTTTATCCAATAGTCTGTTGCACAGACTAATAAGCGGTCCGTCTTCCATGATGGTTTCCAGTCCGCATTGGTCTTGGGTAACAACAATGTCGGCTTCATATTTGCTTGGCTCAACGAATTTGTCGTGCATGGGGGCGACATCACGGGAAAATTGGTCTTTAATGCTGGATATGGTGCGTCCGCGTTCTTCTACGTCGCGGCGAATGCGGCGGTCAATACGTGTGCCTTCTTGGCAAGCAACAAAGAATTTGTAATCAAAGGCTTGGCGCAAGCGTTTTTGGCTCAGGATTAAAATGCCTTCAATCAGCAATACAGCTTTGGGTTCTACCCGTTCAGTGACATTAGTGCGGCGGTGGGTGGTAAAGTCATAGGTCGGGATTTGGACGGCTTGCCCGGATTTAAGCATATGCAAATGCTCTAAGAATAAATCCCAGTCAAAAGCTTTGGGATGATCAAAGTTAGGTAATGGTTGCCCTGGCTGGGCACCGCCAAAGTCGAGATAATAATTATCTTGGCGCAGTACCGTACATATATCTTCGCCGCGGGCTTTATTTAAGGCTTCAGAAGTATATTTAGCCAGTCTTGTTTTGCCAGAACAGCTCCCCCCAGCAATTGCAATAATATGAATGTCCAAAGCTGGCTCCTAGGCTTACTGGGCAAGTGTAAGCGGGTATGGCGCGATTTTACAGACTTTGCAATAAAAGTTGTTGGTTTAGATAGGGAAACCCAAACGAAAAAGGCGATGACACTGGCTTTTAGCCAAATGTCATCGCTGCCCTTCCCCAGCGTATAAAATCTCGAAATATAATAAGGTGTTTTTAAGTTAGCCTGCTTTGCGCGCTGCAACTTTTTCGGCTTTTGCCGCTAGTTGACGCGCCCGGATGCGCTCAAAGCTATCCAGAGTGTCCAAAGCCATGCGGAGTTCGCTGCTTAGGTTCGTGTTTTGCAATTCAATGTCTTCAATCGTCAATTGCAGGTTTTGCTTACGCAAAATTACGGAATTTGCATAAGACCCATAGGCTACATATCCATCCCTACGTGCGTCAGGTGATACCTCGTCTTCTGGCACACTGTTATTAAGCTTACGCATCTGACGATCAAGGTCTTCCCTTGTTGCCTCTAGCACAGCCACTCTTTTTTGTAAGTCTGAGATCGTAAAGCGTGTCGCGCGCACACTTTTATCCATTGAAGTATTCATTTTATCACCTAACCATTTTGCCAATTCTTTGGCTTATTCGGCATTTTCACCATTGATTAGGTTTGTAAGGGAACAGCATTACAGACTCGTAAACAAATCGAAGAAAAATAGAATTAATATTGGTTTGCGTCAAAATAGTGCGGTTTTACTGTAAAAATGAATTTTATCGTTAACATTTGGTTTACGGGATTCACGTATTGGTTTTTTTACGTTAACTATTATTAAGTGATTCGCCCATTTGGGCATGTCTTTGGGGTAATCCTGACTCTAAAGACACATTCTGGGAGGGAAAATATGCGAGTTCTTCTAATTGAAGATGATATGGCGACAGCACAAAGTATCGAATTGATGTTAAAATCAGACGGTTTTAACGTCTATACAACTGATCTCGGCGAAGAAGGGATCGATTTAGGCAAGCTTTATGACTATGATATAATTCTGCTCGACCTTAATTTACCGGATATGCCGGGTTTTGATGTACTTAAAACATTACGTTTGGCGAAGATTAACACGCCTATCTTTATTTTGTCAGGTACATCGGACGTTGAAACCAAAGTCCGCGGACTTGGTACGGGCGCCGACGATTATATGACCAAGCCTTTCCATAAAGACGAACTTATTGCCCGTATACACGCAGTTGTTCGCCGTTCGAAAGGCCATGCACAGTCTATTATCCGTACAGGCGAAATTGCTGTTAATTTGGATGCCAAAACTGTCGAAGTTGGTGACCACCGCGTTCATCTTACTGGCAAAGAATACCAAATGCTCGAACTGCTCTCCTTGCGTAAGGGCACAACCCTGACCAAAGAGATGTTCCTAAACCACCTTTACGGCGGTATGGATGAGCCTGAGCTAAAAATTATCGATGTGTTTATTTGTAAGTTGCGTAAGAAATTAGCGGCAGCTTCCCAAGGTGAACATTATATCGAAACCGTTTGGGGCAGAGGTTATGTCCTACGCGAACCGAACAAAGAGCGCATTAGCGCCTAAAGCTTTCCTCCCCGAAGCAGAGCGTAGTCAACCGCTTGTATAAAAAAACCCGCTCTAGGAAACTAGAGCGGGTTTTTTGATTTTAATAATCCAAATTTTCCAAAATTAATCCGGCAATACGTCCGGTTCGCCCGGCCATATTGTTATGTGCATTGGGTGGTCGTCTTCGTCTATGTCTAGCTCGTGGACTGTGGCGTCTTGTACGCTCATGCCTTGGTCGTGGATGGTATTTTTGTCGCCGCTGACTAGATAATGCCAGTCTGGAAGGTCTTTGCCTTCTGATAATAAACGATAGGCGCAGGTGCGCGGTATCCAGTGCAATTTGCTAACGTTTTTGGCGGTTAACTGTACACAATCTGGGACATATAATTTGCGGGTGTCATAATTCTGACAGCGGCATGTTCCGGCGTCTAAGAGTTTACAACGAATATTTGTGACATAGATATTGGCATTGTCTTCGTCTTCCATCCGCAAAAGACAGCATTTGCCGCAGCCATCGCACAGGCTTTCCCATTCATCCTTGTTCATCTGTGATAATGTTTTAGTTTTCCAAAATGGCTTGGTCATGAAATTATCTTTTCTACTGTCAAAATCATGCCGTATTCTTAGCCTATTAACATTAAAAACCAACTGGTAACATGAAAAACAAACTGGGCATTTTGTTATTTAAGTCCTAAAGGGAAGTATGGAGCCGTACCGTGCAGATATAAACGCCGCAGATGATAAAGGCGGTAAGAAAAAACGCCGCTGGATGTGGGGTATCTTGCTGTCGTTTTTGCTAATTGGCATGGTTTCTTTTCTATCAGTTCGTAGTTATTTAATGGATGGTCTGCCGAAATTACCGGACAAGCAATCGATGTGGGTGAAGAACCTACAGCCGAATATAACTTTGTTGGACAGAAATGGTGAGGTGATAGGTCACCGCGGCCCTTTTTACGGGAGACCGCTAAAACTATCCGAAATGCCGCCTTGGTTGCCGGGCGCATTCTTAGCTATTGAGGATCAGCGCTTTTGGGAGCATCCGGGGATTGACCGCAAAGCAATTTTCCGTGCGCTTGTGGCTAACTCCAAAGCGGGTAAAAAAGTACAAGGCGGTTCAACCCTGACCCAGCAATTGGTCAAGAATATGGTTTTGACCCGGGAGAAAACTTATAAGCGAAAGTTTCAAGAAATGTGGCTCGCTTATAAAATGGAACAAATGCTGTCCAAGCAGGAAATTTTAGAGTTATATTTAAACCGTGTTGACCTCGGCAATCGTTCTTTCGGTGTCGAGGCTGCATCCCAGCGTTTTTTCGGAAAATCCGCGCAAGATATTACTTTATCGGAAGCGGCGGTTTTAGCGTCCATTCCAAAAGCCCCGACAACCTATGACCCCATTAAAAACCCTAATGCATCTGCAAATAGGGCTCGGTTGGTTTTGCAAACCATGATGGCGCAAGATAAAATATCAGCCGAAGAACTCCAAAAAGCAGAGCAAAAACCTGCGCAGTTAAAGGCCAATGCAAGCGGTTATATGGATGAAAAATATCTCGGGCATATATTCGATGTCGTCGGCGAGCGTGCCAAGGGCATAATCGGCACGCAGTCCGGGGATCTCATTATCCATACGACAATAGATCCTAGATTACAAATTCATGCCCTAAAAACCATTACGAATGTGGTGGATAAATTTCAAAAGACCAAGAAGGTTAGTGATGGTGCTTTGGTTAGTATCGAAACAGAAACGGGGGCCGTCCGTGCACTCGTTGGCGGGCAGGATTATGATACCAGTAAATATAACCGTGCCACCCAAGCTCTACGCCAACCCGGTTCATCGTTCAAAGCATTTGTCTATGCGGCGGCGTTAGAAGCAGGCTTTACGCCGGGCACGGTTCGTATTGATCGGCCGACAACTATTGGTAGCGGGGAAGATAAATGGTCACCGCAAAATTACACGCGTCGTTACCGAGGGCCTTTGACACTGCGCGAAGCCTTAAAGCTCTCTACTAATACTGTGGCGGCACAAGTGGCTGCTGAGGTTGGACCTAACAAAGTCGTGGAACTTGCAGGCCGATTCGGCATTACCACCAAGCTTAGGGCTCATTATTCTATTGCGCTTGGGTCTTCGGAAGTTCACCTGATCGATATGACATCTGCATTTATGGTGTTCGCTAATGAGGGGTTGAAGCATCCGCCTTACCTGATCGAAAATATAACGGATACAGCAGACAAAAACCTATTTACGCGCCGAAGTCGTCCATCAGAACGGGTTTATGCACGCCCATATGCTAGACAAATGACGGGAATGTTGCGCGATGTAGTGGAGAGCGGGACCGGACGCGGTGCCAAAATGGGTAAGCGGCAAGTGGCTGGTAAAACCGGGACATCACAAGATTACCGCGATGCTTGGTTTATTGGCTTTACGGCCGATTACACAACGGGCGTATGGATGGGCAATGATAATAATACACCCATGAAAAAGATTACGGGCGGTTTATTACCAGTTGATGCATGGAAAATATATATGGAAGAGGCCCATAAAGGCAAAAAATTTCGCCCGTTAAAAGCACCTGCGCCCCCGATTACAACTGCAAAAAGCAGAGCACTGATACGTTTTTATAACACGCTTAGTCAAAATCTCACCGCCGAGCGAAACTTAGCCAATGGGGAAGTGGCAAAGACGGCTGCCAATAGAGATAATTAAGGGGGCGATCCGCCAATTAGATATACCCCAAGACCTATTAAAAAATACTAATTTGGATGTAAGAGCTTAAAACTTATCCCGTAGCGGCTATCTTCGAGAAGTTCACGGGTAAAAACCGATGCTTTAAGAATGCATGGTATGGGCTAGGAAAATGTGCCGGTTCTTATTTTAGCTAAACCCAACAATAAATATATCCGTCCACGCGTAAATACTGGGCAACATTAACATCAAGTGTCATAAGCTTAATGCGGCCATAACCTTGAATTAAGCTATATTTAACAAGGATAAGGGCAGTTTGTATTTTGGTCTTAATGGATAAATAATGCGTAGACGTACAGTCAAATTTGTAAGCTTGGTCATAGCGAGTTTTAGCTTGGCCGGTGTTTGGCAAAATGGCAATGCGGTGGATAAGCCTCTGCCCGACAATTCTGTGCCGGATGATGGCACGTACCGCGAAATAACCGTAAAATCCTTTAAAGAGTGCTCAGCCCTATGCAAAGCGGATAGCGAAATATGCCGTGGTGCGCATTCTATACAACCCGACATCACCAAGCCTGTGGTTATTTGCCAGTTAAATAATGGCTTTGGCGCAGCACCTTTATTTCCGTCCGAACCACCGATGCCTTTAAATATGAACATAGCACTGGCTGATCTGAATGCATACCGAGGTCAACATGGCCTAAGCCCCGTGATACTAAATAACAAGCTGAGCGCCGCATCAAAAGTACACGCCGATGATTTGGCGCTACACGGTAATATCTCCCATACGGGCAGTGACGGTTCGGGCCACGGTGAACGCGTATTAAGGCAAGGTTATGATTTTAGGATTGCCGCAGAGAATGTAGCAACTGGACAAAAAAGTTGGGAGAAGGTGTTCAAAGCTTGGCAGGATAGCCCCGGTCATAATGAAAACCTGTTGAGGTCTGATGTAATCGATTTTGGTATTGCTCTGGTCTATGAGCCTAAGACAAAATATCAAACCTATTGGTCAATGGTGGTTGCGGCGCCTTTAGGTGAGCCGCAAATTTATCACAGAACTCTAAATACGCAAGATACAGCCAAGACACACTAGAAAACCTCTTAGAGAAAACCTTCAAGAGCAAAGCCTCCAAGAGCAAAACCTGCAACATGGTTAACATATCGCTAACGTCTCAAGGGCATTCTGTCTCAAGAGCATTCTATTGGCTCGTGATTCGCCCACTTCAAGCTTTGGCTGAGGGCAAGGGTATTGGAGGTTTGAGTGCACCGTATTTCTTTGGTTTTTGTTACATTGCTTTGGGCGATCATCACCCTGTCAAAGGCGAGCTTCGCCGCGGATCAATACGCTTACCGCGCAGGCCAAACATATATGAAGTTTGCCGCTAACAATCACATAGACTGCGAAGCCCAGTGCCGTGGTGATGCGCCGTGTCAGAGTTGGAATTTTATTCGTCCAAATCCACGTTCGCGCACTGGTATTTGTGAATTTAATGCCCGCCAAGCGGCCCCAATGTCGAGCCCTATCAGTATCAGTGGAGCAATAAACATACATAGTCACCAAGCGATGAACCGTGTGGTTACAGAGCGTCCAATATATGCGCCGCAAATGGCAAGTGCTCCATTAAATACACAAAGAACAGCCCCCAAAAATAACTTCAGAAACGCCCGAGGGAATGTAAGTGGAAATGTAAGTGGAAATTTAAGACAAAGAGTTGTTCAAAATATACCAGAAGAACATATTATCAGAGCCCCTATCCCTGCAGGATACAGACCGATAGCTCCGGCGCGTAAAACGAATGCCCTATCGCCAACTGCAAATATCAGAACTGTGCGTCAGCCCTTAACACAAGCGAGGTTACAACCGCATACTGGGTATCTTCAGCCACGTTCTATGACGAGACAACAAATTTATAACGAGCAAATATATGCCACTCAAATTCGTGCTGAAGCGCAAGCAAAACTTCTGGCAAATGCCCAGATACAACAAGCGCAATACCGGGCAGTATCACCGCCAAGACCGCTGCAGCAATATGCGCCAAATACGCGGCAAGCTCCTCAAATAAGGTATGTACCCCAGATTAGTAGAGCGCCTCAAATATCCAGAACGTCTCAAACACCCGGAATACCTCAAATATCTAAAACACAAGCCCCCAAAGTTCAAATGCCGCCAAGAATACCAACAGCCGCACCAAACCAGCAATCGCTTTACGGCTCCTTATATGATGATTTGACCCAAAATATGAGCCCTGTGCCGCGCCCGCAAGCTGTCCCAGATCAAATGAGCAATCCTGGCGCGCCAATTGCGACCAATCGTCCAGTTCAAACTATAACTGTGCAAGAAACCCCATTTAATTATCCGACGATTGCGGGCCTAGCTGGCGGTTAATGTGTCTGGTTTAGCCATAACGGTTGTGACCGCTTTTAGGGATAAACGCCCCCAAGCAAACATCACGAATACTACAAATGAAACCGTAACACCGAACAATAATGCAGTGGTGATTTTCTGGACATTAAACCCTAGAATTATGAATACGGATTGCATGCCAGCGAGCGCCGTCAGACCACTTAAAAATGCCCAAAACCCCTTCCAATAGAACCGTAAGAGCGGGTTCTTTTGTTTGAAGCTAATGACAGGCAACCAAAACACAGTCGTAAAGCTTACCGTGATAAAAAACATGATAAACGCTGCTATATATTGTCCCGACATGATACACTCCCAAAGTGTTTTGTGATTACACAATTCACTTCGCAAGAAGCAGGCCAATGAGGGGTTGCCCCATCAGGTTGAGAGATTTAAAACCCGTTGAAACGAGAGAGTTTATATGCCCAATACCATTAGCGATAATCCCCCAAAAATTGGGAACCAAAGACATCTGTTCGACATGCCGGATGATATTGCGTATTTAAACTGCGCCTATATGGGGCCGTTGATGACATCGGCTGTGCAGGCGGCAGAAAAGGGTGTCCAATATAAAGTCCAGCCGTGGACTTACGGCGGCTCCAGTTTTTTTACATATACGGAACAGCTCAGAGAATTAGCCGCTAAATTGATCAACACCAACAGCGACAATATGGCCTTGGTACCGTCCGCCAGTTACGGCATTCAAGTGGCGGCCAATAATCTACCTTTAAGCAAAGGCGGTGAAATTTTAGTTCTTAGGGATCAGTTTCCGTCCCACGTCTATCCGTGGCGAGAAAAGGCCAAAGCTTGCGGCGGTAATATCGTAACAGTCGAGCGCCCGGGGAACGGTGATTGGACGGCCGCAGTACTGCAAGCCGTCTCCTCGCGCACAGAAATCCTTGCGCTTCCAGCAACCCATTGGGCCGACGGCGGGTATCTCGACCTTGAAATTATCGGCAAAGCGGCGCGGGGCATTGGCGCGAAACTTGTGCTCGATTTAACCCAATCCCTCGGCGCACTGCCGTTTAACGTTAAAACCGTACAGCCGGATTTCATGGTCGCCGCAGGATATAAATGGCTGCTCGGGCCTTATACATTGGGATATTTATATGTTGCACCCCAGTGGCAGGACGGTGCACCGCTGGAGCATAATTGGATGAACCGTAAAGGTTCTGAGGACTTCGCACGACTGGTCGATTACCAAGACCAATTCCAAACGGGCGCAAGGCGTTTTGATATGGGTGAAAAGTCCAACCCGGCACAGGTTATGGCCGCATTTGCCGCGCTCAGCCAAATAATGGATTGGGGTGTTGATAATATTTCGGCTACATTGGGTGCCCGCAATTCCCGTGTAGCAGACCATGCACGGCAGCTCGGGTTTTTGGTCGTAGACGATAAATTCCGCTCCCCTCATTATATAAGCTTGGCATACAAGGACGGTGTACCGGGCGGACTAGCGGAGAAGCTAGCCGCAGATAATGTATTCGTTTCAGTACGCGGTAATTCAGTACGCGTAACCCCGCATCTCTATAACACAGACACAGACATTGAACGCTTGTTTGACGCGTTGGATAAGGGCTAATTTAAAGCCTGTAAATACGAACTCTAAATCCATCGTATTTGATAAATACGAGCACGGCAGTGATGCAAATTATTATTTCTACCGTGAATGTCCAATGTAGGAAAAAGTTCAGAATCCAAATTTCGTGTGTGTCCAAGATATGAACAGGTGTCCAAATTTGCTTTGTAAATGGCCATAGCCAAGCAATTTCTCCGACGATTGTATCTAGCGCCATGTGTAATAATGCTGCCATAAAAAACAAATAGATAACCAGTTTGCCCTTGGTCTTAGTTGCGATGGCAAGGCTAAATAAAACGATGAAAAATGATATCCATATAATCGGCCTATGTGTCCAATAGCTATGGTGATGATATTGATGATTATCTAACAAATAAAACCTG
>JAJFFM010000095.1 GCA_021776675.1 Robiginitomaculum sp. | reverse complement strand
AACAAAAACAAATGCACTTTTCGGCCAAAGCTTTCACACATATCGTGTCTGGCCATTTGTCCGATTTGTTTGATAGTTTGCCCGTTCTTACCAAGCACAATCGGTTTTTGCGACTTTCGCCGAACATAGATAATTTGCTCTATTTTAATGTCGCCATTTCTCATAGGCGTCCATTTTTCGGTCTCCACATGAGAGGCATATGGTAGTTCATTATGCAAGCGCACAAACAATTTTTCGCGCGTAATTTCCGCCGCCATCAAACGCAAAGGAATATCTGCAGCCTGATCTACAGGATATAGATATGGCCCCACCGGCATATTATCAGCTAGCGTGGAGGCAAGCTTTTTTACGCCATTGCCTTTGAGGGCAGATATCATGAAAATATCCGTATAGGCTTCCGTTTTTTCAAACAGTTTTATGAGCTCCAAAAGATGCTCTTTCTCCATTTCGTCGATCTTATTAAGCGCCAAATATACTGAGCGCTCTCCTGAACGTTTGTTCAAACCTTTTATAACGCGGTCTGTATCTTGGGCTGATTTCTTGTCTTGCCCTGAAGGTTCTGAACCCAAATGAACTTTTGAATAAGAAGGCGCATCAACCACGTGAACAATAACGTCCGCGTCCGAAACCCCACTCCAAGCCGCATGTACCATTGATCGGTCAAGGCGTTGCTTTGGTTCAAATATACCCGGAGTGTCCACAAGAACAATTTGCGTATTGTCATGCATAGCAATACCGCGCACTTGAAAGCGTGTAGTTTGAATTTTGTGGGTAACTATAGAAACTTTCTCACCGACCAGCGCATTGACCAGTGTAGATTTTCCCGCATTTGGCGCGCCGATAATAGCGGCAAAGCCAGATTTTGTTTGGGCTTTAGTTTCGGCTTCTATTTGTTTGTCGATCATATAGTTTTCATTTTTTTTTGGACCAGTTTTCTAAGAGATGCTGAGCTGCAAATCGTTCGGCATCTTTTTTAGATTTTCCTGTGCCCTTTGCCGCACCAAGGCCAGGCACGTCAACCTCTATTACGAATAAGGGACGGTGGTCAGGGCCGTTCCGTTCCATAACAGTATAGCTCGGCATACCGTATTTATTGGCTGATGCTTTTTCTTGCAGTTCGGTTTTGGGGTCTTTATTACTTTTCTTAAAGACGGCTTCCAGCTCATCACGCCAAAACTCATCGTAGAATTTCCGCGCCGCCTCCATGCCCCCGTCAAGGTAAATCGCCGCCAACAAAGATTCACACGCATCCCCGAGTATAGAAGTTTTGTCGCGCCCACCTTGGCGTACTTCAGACGGCGACATCAGCAAATAAGAGCCAAGATCAAATTTACGCGCGACCCGTGCGCAGGCTTCTTTGCGCACCAATGCATTGAGACGGCGTGCCATACTACCTTCGTCGCTTTCCTTTCGTGCAAATAAGCGTTCTGCTGTTAATAATCCGAGCACACGATCGCCTAAAAACTCCAACCGTTCATAATTCGGCTGCTTACTACGCCCATCGCCGTAGGAAGGATGCGTTAGTGCTTTCTCGATAATTTGCTTATCTGTAAAAGAAATTTGGATTGCATCTTCCAAACCCGCCAGCAGTTTCAGCATTTGCACAGAAGTATTGCTTTGCTTGGTTTTACTTTGACTAGCTTTACTTTGATTGTTTTTATTATCATTTGTTTTGGTCATAAAATTCAGCTGTTTAAAAAGTCTCTATTATTACAAAAGTCTCAATTATTACAAAAGCCTGGGCATATGGATAATCGTCGGTCAAGCTTAGGTGGATTTTCCAACTTTGGCCCGCTTCGATTTGTGTCTCTACGCGCTTTAATGCCTCACCATATAAAATTAATTCCGGCTTACCCGAAGGATGATTGATAACCTCAACATCTTGCCAAGACAATGCACCCGTTTGTGTACCCGCGAGCGCTTTGGCAGTTGCCTCTTTAGCAGCAAAACGTTTCGCATAAGAACTGGCACGGGTCGAACTTGCATCAGAGCGTGCACGTTCGCCCTTGGTAAAAGCTTTGTTAGGAAACCGCTCACCAAATTTCTCTAGCAAGTTTTCGATACGCCTAATATCGCAAATATCTGTGCCAATGCCAATTATCAAAGAGACACACCTCTCGCAACATTCATCAAATGTCGCATTTCTATGATTGCTGGTTTCAAACCCATTGTGATGGCTTCGCCTATGATGAAATGCCCTATATTGAGTTCTTGTACTTCGGGAATTTTCGCGATGGCAGTCACATTAGCGAAGGTCAAACCATGACCGAAATGAACCTCTAACCCTAATGCGTCCGCTTGTTTTGCACCTACCTGCATCGCCGTAAGAAGTTCCCTAGCTTTACCCGTGTCACCGGCGTCTAAAGCATGGGCATATGCGCCGGTATGAAACTCTACCACTTGCGCGCCGCAAGATTTACTGGCTGTAATTTGGTGTGGTACGGCTTCTATGAACAGGGAAACCCTGCTTCCATTATCACTTAAGGTACGTACAATGGGTGTGATTTGGTTATGTAGACCCGCCGCATCCAGTCCGCCCTCTGTGGTGCGTTCTTCGCGTTTTTCAGGCACCAGACACACGGCATGGGGTTTCGTTGCTAGCGCGACTTTTACGATATCATCTGCGACCGCCATTTCAAAATTCAGAGGTTTACTCAGCTCTAAACACAGTGCCTGTAACCGCATCATATCATCATCATTGATGTGTCGACGGTCTTCGCGTAAATGGGCGGTAATGCCGTCTGCACCTGCCTCTATAGCAAGCCGAGCGGCATCAACAGGGTCCGGATGCAAACCACCGCGTGCATTGCGTAAGGTCGCCACATGGTCGATATTTACACCCAACCTCAGTAATTTTTGGGGGCGTATCACTATTTCAGACCCCGACTTCCCGGTTTAATAGCAGGCAAATCAGCAAGCTTGGGCGGTAATTCATCTTTGTCGTAGGACGGAAAAACCCGGGAGGCTAAGCTGACCAAAGGCACACCAATATCGGCCTTACCGCCAGACCGGTCGAACAAACATGCACCAGCAATTACTTTCGCACCTGTGGCATTAATCGCTTCGATACATTCCCGCGAACTTAGGCCAGTGGAGATAATATCTTCCATCATCAAAACTTTTTGGCCGGGCTCCAGAGTAAACCCGCGCCTTAGGGTAAATTCACCGTTTTCGCGCTCGACAAATATAGATTCCAGTTCAAGCTGTCTGGCCATTTCATAACCTGGTATGACCCCGCCCATAGCCGGGGCCACAATAATGTCCGGCATAACGTCTAATGTGTCTTTGATTTTATCTGCCAAAGCTGCACATAACTGCGCCGTTAAAGCTGGGTTTTTAAACACAAAAGCTTTTTGCAAAAACACCGGGCTGCGTCGCCCGCTGGATAAAATGAAATGACCCTCAAGCAACGCACCTGCCTGCTTAAATACGTCTAAAACTTCATCTGTATTCATTGTTTTTCCCTGTAAGTTCTATTTTGCATCTGCTCTTTATACGTCCGCTCTGGCACGACGAACGGCCACTACATAAGCACTTGCGTGCATGGCTGCAACAATTTGTGAAAGATGGCGAGTATCGGCAACTTCTATATCCATAACCATGTCAAAAAATGACGGTGAACGTTTAAGTGTCTTGATGTTGGTCACATTACCGCCTGCTTCGCCGATAATACCCGTAACCGCAGCCAGAGCACCGGGTACATGTTCCAATGTAGCTGATACTTGACCTACTGATGCCGTTTTTTCAGCAGACTTTCGCCAAGCCAAATCGACCCATAGCTCCGGCCGTTCTTCAAGGCTTTCGAGTATATCACAATCAATCGTATGAATGACAATGCCTTTGTCAGGTGTCAAAATACCAACAATTCGGTCACCTGGTATTGGGAAACAACATTCGCCAATATGCAAGCCCTTGCCTTCGCTCAGGCCGTCACCTTTCACATATAATTTAGCCGTACTATCATCGATTAAATCACGGTTTTCGACTGCACCAGCAGGTACATGCTCACTGCGTCCGGGAAAGACACCATCCATAAATTCACTGATAGATAATTTGCCGTGTCCAAGTGCTACATATAAATCGTCGACATTGTCATATTGCAAGCGTTTCAGCGCATCCGTCAAGGCGCTTTCGCTAAAGGTTTTATCTTCGCGAGCAAATGCGTGATCAGCCAACATAAAGCCAATTTGGCGATGTTCCTCGCTTTCGCCTTTACGGGTTAAACGTCTGAGGGCTGACCTTGCTTTCCCTGTGACAACCATGCTCTCCCAACCGTGATTTGGCTTTGGCGTACCACCGCGAACAATTTTAACGACGTCACCGTTCTTAAGGAGCGTTCTGAGCGGTTTTTCCTGACGATTGATAATGGCGCCGATACATGTGTCGCCAACCTTGGTGTGAACTGCATAAGCAAAATCAAGCGGGGTGGCGCCTTGGGGCAATGCAATCAATTCGCCCTTCGGTGTAAATGTAAAAACTTGGTCAGCAAACATTTCCAATTTTGCGTGCTCAAGAAACTCATCCGCATCGCCGCCGTGCTCCATCATCTCGACCAACTGCCGTATCCTGTTCAGCGGATCATATTCACCCGACGTCGAGCTATCATATTCATAACTATTGTCTTTATAGCTCCAATGGGCCGCAATGCCGCGTTCCGCCAAATCGTTCATGGCTTCGGTTCTGATCTGAATTTCAACCCGTTGGTTGTCCGAGCCCAGGATTGTTGTGTGGACACTTTGATAACCGTTAGGTTTCGGAACAGAGATAAAATCGCGAAACCTTGCTGGCACACAGCGTAAATTCATGTGTAAGAGGCCGAGCACTTCATAACATTCTTCGACACTATCCACGATGACACGAAAGGCATATATATCAGCAACGTCTTCAAAGCTAATGCCTTGGCGTTGTATTTTGTGCCAAATAGCATAGGGACGTTTTTCACGGCCAAATACCCGCGCCGTTTTTTTGTTGTCAGCCAATAAATCCCGCAACATTATTGACAAGTGCGATATGGCGCTTTCTTGACTTTCTCGCCATTCCTTTAAGCGCGTTTTTATACCTTCATATGCAGATGGATTGATGTATTTAAAGGCTAAGTCTTCCAATTCGGCACATATCTTTTCTACCCCGATTTTGCGTGCTAACGGTGCATATATTTCCATAGTCTCGCGGGCAATGCGTTCCCGTGATGCTTGTTTTGGATGATGTTCTAGCGTACGCATATTGTGCAGACGGTCGCAAAGTTTTACGATTAAAACCCGCACATCTTTACTCATAGCCAATACGAATTTTTGGAAATTTTCAGCTTGCTGACCTTCGCGGGTTAATTCGGTACTAGACAACTCCAATTGCCCTAACTTGGTAACACCGACTACAAGGTCCGTAATCTCGTCGCCGAACTCGACCCGCATATCGTCTTCGGTTATCTCAGTATCCTCGATAACATCGTGCATTAATGCCGTACAGATTGAGCGCGTATCCATGCGTAAATCTGCTAGAATACCTGCGACGGCAACAGGATGACCATAATAGGGTTCACCTGAGTGTCGCTTTTGATTGCGGTGCGCCCAGACACATGTGTCATAGGCTCGAGAAATCAGATCATCCAAAACGGATGGATTGTAGGCCCGCACCTTTGCTATCAGTGCTGATTTTTCAAGAAAATCAACCTTCTCAGGCGATTCTATATTTACCGTAGCGTTCATAAGCATATGCTACGCCCGCATTATTTGTTACGCAATAGATTAGGCTTAGAATTGCTTAAAATACGGAACTGAAAACACCACCCCGCCTGTACTTACCCGCCTGTACTTATGTGTCTTCGAGTACACCTCTGCGGATTTGGTCTTGCTCTAGGCTTTCAAACAGGGCTTGAAAATTACCTTCGCCGAAACCCTCATTGCCTTTACGTTGGATAAGCTCGAAGAATATCGGCCCGATAAGATTTTCAGTAAATATTTGCAAGAGAAGTCCTTGACCTTCGGTCGGTGCACCATCGATAAGTATATTGCGTTTGCGCATTTCTGCAACGGACTCGCCGTGTCCCGGCAGGCGTTCGTCAATTAGGTCAAAATAAGTATCGACCGTTGATTGCAAAGGCAGTCCATTTTCTGTGAATTTATCAACCGTCGCATAAATGTCATCAGACCCAAGGGCTACATGTTGAATACCCTCTCCATTATACTCGCTTAAAAATTCTTCTATTTGGCTCTTACCATCACGGCTCTCATTAATCGGAATACGGATTTTACCACATGGGCTAGTCATAGCTTTGGAAATTAAACCGGTTAATTTGCCTTCAATGTCAAAGTAGCGGATTTGGCGGAAGTTAAAAATATCTTCGTAGAACTTGCCCCACTTTTCCATTTCACCCCGGTGCACATTATGGGTCAAATGGTCAATATATGTCAGGCCAGTAGAATTCTTGGCCATAAGTTCACGCCAACCATCAACGAATATAAAGTCCACGTCATAGATTGTATCATCACCATACCTATCGACAAAATAAAGGCGGCTGCCGCCAATGCCTTCAATAGCCGGGATATTAAGTTCCATAGGATTGGCTGTCGGTGGACACGGAACTGCACCTTGTTCTAGTGCTTTATTGTAGGCAAATGTAGCATCTTTTACCCTAAAGGCCATGGCGCAGGCGCTAGGGCCGTGTTCACGGGCAAAGTTTTGTGCGAAACTGTCTGGTTCAGAATTGATTATAAAATTGTTATCATCCTGTTTCATCAACACGATATCTTTTGAGCGGTGATGGGCGACTTTAGCAAAGCCCATTTTTTCAAATAATTCAATCATTTTCTTCGGCTCAGTCGTAGCATATTCCACAAACTCAAACCCGTCAGTTCCTAGCGGGTTGTCAAATAAATCAGCCATCTTGCTCTCCATTAATATTTCATTGAGCTATTAGTAACATATGTTACTATATGCAAGTGATAATAAAACAAAAGAAGCAATATGTTTAATCTTGATACTTTTCTGCCCTACCGATTATCAATCCTGTCGCAAGCGGTCTCTGGCCTCATTGCAAATGAGTATGAAAGCAAATTCGGTTTAACCATTAATCAATGGCGGTGCTTGGTTATTATACAAAACCATCAACCTGTTACCGCAAAGGATATAGGGGCAATCACGCTTTTGGACAAAATGGTCATATCACGCTCTCTAAAAGCGCTAAAAAAGCGTTCCCTTATCAGAAGCACACCCGGCCTTGACGCCCGTAGCCAGATGTTAAACCTAACAAAAACGGGTCAAAAAATTTACAATGAGGTGATTCCAATTGCCCGAAACTACGAAACCCGTCTTGTATCTAGCCTTACAACCGATCAACAATTAGACTTAGATATTATTATAGACGACCTCATACATGAAACCAGAAAATTAGCGGCAAATAAATAGTGTTCCACTTTAGGGCTAGTTATAAGGCTAATAACGCATGTATTTCGTTTCAATATTAACATTTTTCTTTACATAAGTACATTATTAGTACCTACTTCAATTGTTATACCTATGGTATGGCAGGCGAATTGAAAGGTTACCCCCAACAAAACTGGACAATTCGCCAGTTCAAGCGACGCTCTTTCAAAAACACAAGTTCAAATTACAATACGAAACCACGCTGTTGTTGGGCGTTTGTGTGAAATATGACGTTGATCTTATCATCTGTTTTCCCAGTATTTTTCCAACCACTGAGCAAATGTCGTTTTGTAATTTTTGCTAACGCATCAATGTGAATATCTTGCGCGTTCAAACAAGGTACAAGAGACAGCTCTACCCCACCAGCTTCCAAAAACTCCTGTTTGGCATGAATAGATAGCTCTTCCAGCGTTTCTAAGCTATCTGCAGAAAATCCGGGCGTGATGATGAGTACTTTTCTTTTACCGTCAGCAGCAAGCTGTTTTAATGTCGCCAATGTATATGGTTGCAGCCATTTTTTTGGTCCGAAACGGGATTGGAATGTGATTTGTTTCTCGATATTTATTTCAGACAACTCTTCGCACATAAGTTCATAAGTCCGGCGGCATTCATCCTCATAAGGATCACCCTTTTCAATACTGCTAATTGGCAGTCCGTGAAACGAAAATAATATATAGTCAGGTTGCCAATCGAGTCCATTTAGATGCTGGCGTAGACTTTCACTCACCGCAGAAATATAATCAGGGTTATCATGGTAATCCCGTAAAAACTTGATAGCCGGCAAATCAGCGCGCTTGGATATAGCCCTCGACAATTCATCATAGACGCTCGCAACCGTTGCGCCTGCATATTGTGGGTAAAGCGGTAATACGCCAATCTTCTTACACCCTTTTGCTTCTAGGGCAGAAAGGGCTTGCTCAATGGAAGGCTGCCCGTAACGCATAGCAGGCTCCACTACAACATCGCCTGAGAGTACGTGTTGGAGCTTAGTCGCTTGTTCTCTTGCAATTTCAACCAGTGGAGCTTCGGATGCAAATTCACCACTGGCTGTTCTGCTCCAAATTTTTTGATATGCCTTGGCTGACCGTGCCGGTCGGGTGCGTAAAATAATACCGTGCAATATAGGCCGCCAGAGCAAAGGATGTAATTCTATGACCCGCCTGTCTGATAAAAACTGTGCTAGATATTTGCGCAAAGCTTTTGGTGTTGGCGCA
>JAJFFM010000094.1 GCA_021776675.1 Robiginitomaculum sp. | reverse complement strand
AAGACGGGTCATGTACTGTTGTAACACCCAACGCCAAATGAGCAATTGCGGACCAGTTTTGGTTTGGAATGAGACCGTTCGTTCCTTGTGCGCCGTGCGCATGGGCGTCGATTAGGCCTGGAATTATGGTTTTACCGCTTGCATTTTGTATCTGAGCAGACGCAGGAACAGTGATAGCACTTGCTGCACCGATGGCTTTAATGCGGTTGTTTTTAATTAGGATCACACCATCTTCAATGACCCCGCCGTCTACGCCGTCCATAGTAATGATGCGCGCTCCGGTAACGGCGATTAAACCATCCGGTCTATCGGCCTTACGGCTTGCCTTAAGTTTAATACCTTTGGTTGGTGGTTCGTAATCTTTATTGGCTATGGCCCCATCCATATCTGCTGAATACAAAACCGGGCCAAGACTCCAATTTAAGGTGTCCCCATTGTTTGACCAGCTTGGATATTGCGATCCGCCAGTACTAATCTTTGTGACAGGCAGAGCCGTACTTTTTGTCCCTGCCGCTATGTTTTGTGGTCCAGATAATGCTGGTAGCACGAATAGATTATAGTTTTCCCTAAAGGCAATATTTTCACCATTGGGTGAAATCATGAAAATCTGTGCAAGCTTGGAAGATGCGTGAATACGCTGTGCTTCACCATTTTTATCGGTACTGACCAAGGATCTGGTTTTGTCTTGGCTTTTAGTGAAGTAAATGCGGTCTCCGGTTTTTCCGTAATGAGGATTAGAGCCCGACTTACTAAATCTGACCATATGGCCGCTTCTGGTATCAAGACTGTAAAGACCTTGTGCATCAGACCAAAGCGCGGAGGTTAAATATCCACTGCCATTTTTCTCAAATACTACAGTTTGACTATTTGGTGAAAAAACGGGATGGCTGTAATGGCCAGGGGATGTTGTAATTTTCTGGGTATCGCCAGTTTCAATATTGCGCGTATGTAGGCCACCCAATTCACCATCACTCCATGCGGCAAAGACCAATGCTTTGCTATCGCGTGACCAGCTGGGCTGTAGCTCACGAACTGCATCATCCCAATCCGTAAGGCGCTTAGGTTTGCCATTTGGTAGTGATTTTAAATACAATTTACCAAAAGCCTCAAAGACTACGTTTTTACCGTCTGGTGAGACTTGTGTAAACTTTACCATTTTTGCATCGACCTTATCCGGCGATACTTCCACTTGTGGTCTGGGAGGTTTGACTACGGACCGTGTGTCTTTGACATGAAAAGGGATATTCTCGACGCTACCATCTTCGACATTATAGCGATGAATTTCGCCGCCGGCCCAGAACACAAGTCCGGCTCCGTCTGGTGTCCAATCCATGTTAGGGTAAACGCCGTGCACGGCCCATGTTTCTTGCATGTCTTGGTCAAGGTCATCATAGATTTTACGCTCTTGGCCGGATTCTATATCTTTTAAATAAAGTTTACTTTGGGCCCGCTCGCGGCGCACGAATGCGATCGTTTTTCCGTCGGGAGAGGGGGTTGGACGGACGGAGCCACCATAACCGCTAACGGCCGTACTGGTTTCGCCGCTTTCCATATCGTATTCTAGGATTTCAAACAAAGTTGAATTGGAATCTTGCGCATAGATAAATTGGTTGCCGGGCGTAGTGTTCTTGGAGAAATATAATGATTTACCGTCCGGTGCAAACATTGGCTCGCCCAGTTCTTTTTGGAAGTTTTCATTGGGACGTTTGACCAATTTTACACCGCCTCCGCCGCTTGTATGATAAAGCCAAATTTCGCCAGTGCCGAGTGAACGACTAGTTGTGAAATGCTTGCGGGCCGCTATGAAACGGCCATCTGGTGACCATGTTGGGTTATTGAGAAGCCGGAATTTTTCTTTGGTGACTTGCTCGGCGTCTGAACCGTCCGTATCCATAGTCCAGATGTTATCTGCGCCGCCGCGGTCCGAAGTAAAGGCAAGGCGAGCGCCGTCCGGTGAAAACCGAGGCTGGATTTCCCAAGCCATGCCCGCAGCAATTGCCGTGGCTTCGCCGCCTTCAATAGGCATTGTATAAATATCACCAAGTAAATCAAAGGCAATTGTTTTGCCATCAGGACTGACATCCAAACTCATCCATGTACCGGTTTTTGTATCTATATTAACATCATATTTTTCCCCCGGTGGATTGGAGACATCCCATTTGGTTTCATCTTTTTTCTCTGTTTCAACTTTTCCGGTGTCTTTGGCGTAAGCTGGAGTGATGGCAAAAAGAATAGCGGTAAGGCTAACGCCGAGAGCAACTTTGAGAGATTTAGTCATGATGTATTTCCTTATTGTAGATTATCTGGATAGCTAATTAGAAACGTTTGGCAGTACTCTAAAACCTGCCTGCAGAGCTTAGAATCTGCCTGCAGCGCCGGGGAAGACAATAGGAGTTTCACTGCCGTCTTTAGCAACGGCAGAAACGCCGAAATAGTAATTGTCGATCACCATATTGGTGAATGTATATTCACTAACTTTGCCCACAAACCGTGAATGTGTCCACTCAGGTTCGGTAGTACGGCGCCAATGAACTCGGTAACCCATCAAATTACTGGCTGTTTGCGCATCAGTTTCTCCCCACTTCAAAGTAGCAGAAGCTTGGACGGCACCACCGGCTTCAACCATTTTCGGGAAGGGCGGTGCACCCGCCATGCCAGCCATGGTCAGTGCGTTAAGAGCCGTTAATTTGGCGGCATATTCGCCATTAACACCGTCCATGGTGTCGCCGTAAGTGATACCGTCTTCGGTGCGTAAATCTTGGTGTTGGCGGTCATAATGTTCGTGAACTTCCATAATGCGCACACCCGGAATGCCGACGGCGTTAAATGGGCGGTGGTGCCCGCCGCGCCCGAAACGATCAAGACGGTAAACCATCATTACATCGAGATTGGTCATATATTGATCGGCCATGGTTTTGACATAGCGCGCCAGATTGCGCGACGGGCTATCAACCTCGCCGCCCCTGAACCGCCGTTCGCGGGCTTCGGCTTTGGTTTCGTTATCGCGCGTACCTTCGGAGAAAACTCGAACCGTGGAATTATCGGTTACGCCGTCAATACCAGAGATATTAGAAATCATATCGTTGTTGAGGACACCTTTAATTTGCCAGCCTTGTTTGAGGGCGTGTGCAGCAACAATTTCGCCGCCGAACAAGCCCTGTTCCTCACCGGACAGACCTGCATAAATGATGGAGCCTGCATATTTCTGTTTCGATAAGACACGTGCAGCTTCGATTACACCTGCCATACCCGATGCATTGTCATTTGCACCCGGACTGTCCGATGTACCGTTCAGGGGGTCTGTGACACGGCTGTCTATGTCGCCGCTCATCACCACATACCTGTTTGGGTCAAGAGTGCCGCGCTGGATAGCCAAAACGTTGACCACTTCGACAGGTTCCGGAATACGGCGTTTGCCTTCAACTGTGTCAGAAACATATATGACTTCCAAACAGCCGCCGCAGTCTTCGGAAATGCGTTCAAATTCAGCAAATATCCAACGCCTTGCCGCACCGATACCGCGCGTTTCGGATTTTGTTTCTGATAAAGTATGGCGAGTGCCAAAATCCACCAAGGTTTGGATATCGTTTTGGATGCGCACCGCAGACGGAGCCGCAGCAATGTCGTACAAGGCCATGACCTCTGAGGGTGGGGCTGTAACTTCCTGTGCTTGGCTTAGCGTAGAAACCGTATTGAGCGCGCATATAAGAGATAGTGTTGACAAAAATTTCATTTTTATTTTCCCCGCTTCCCGTTTTTATGTAGGATTGCTTATATATTTGGACACTATAGACTTGCGACACAGTGTCAAATTACAAGCAATTTCTGGAGGCATAAATGCGTAACTTGAAATGGGGAGTTTTCCTTACCCTAACTATTTCTGGGGCCATATTTGGTGCTGTGGTGGCGTTGGCCCAAAGTCCTGCGTCCCAAAGCCCTGCGTCCCAAACCCCTGTGTCCCAAAGCCCTGTGTCCCAAAGCCCTGTGACTCTTCAAAAAGTGAAAACAGAGCTGGCAAATGGGGAAAGGCTTTACGCCCAACACTGTGCGGATTGTCACGGAGCTGATTTACAAGGCGGTTTAGGTTCAAACCTTGTCGATGATATATGGACATTAGCCCAGACAAACACCGAAATTGCGCGGCTTATTGCTCTTGGTGATGCAGACGTCGGCATGCCAGAGTTTACGGATGTGTTGTCTGGCGGTGAAATTCTGGATGTGTTGGATTATATTCGCAACCAAAAGCCCAAACAAAAAATCAAAGCCGCAACAGACGCGGATATGGTCGGTGACCATTTGGTCAATACGGCTGTTTGGCTGGACGGGCTTGAAACGCCGTGGAGTATGGTTTTTCTGGATAAGTCCCATGCGCTGATTACTGAAAAAACGGGTCGGTTACGACGCGTTGTGGACGGAACATTGCGGGATAAACCCGTTGTCGGAACACCTGCGGTTTGGAACGGCGGGCAGGGCGGTTTGTTGGACCTAGCAATTGATCCGGATTATGCTGACAATGGCTGGATATATTTAACGTTCTCACATCCGCTCAAGCCTGGTTCAGACAAGGCTATGACCAAGCTTGTGCGCGGTAAATTGACCGGTAATGTCTGGAGTGATGAACAGGTATTATTTGAAGCTAAGCCAGAGCATTACATGAAAGGACGTGTACATTTTGGTTCGCGGATTACCTTTGATGATGAAGGGCATGTTTTCTTTTCCGTAGGCGAACGAGGGCAAAAAGACATGGCGCAGGATGTGATGCGGCCGAACGGAAAAGTGCACAGATTGATGCGTGACGGCAGTATTCCAAAAGATAATCCTTTTGCGCAACAGGCAGATGCCTACCCGTCAATCTACAGCTATGGTAACCGCAATCCACAAGGGTTGATCTGGACGAGTGGTGTGCTGTGGGAGACCGAGCACGGTCCCAAGGGCGGCGACGAACTTAACATCATAAAAAGCGGTGCTAATTATGGCTGGCCTGTGATTTCCTATGGCCGTAATTACTCTGGTACAGAACTGACTCCATACACGCATATGAAAGGCATGGAGCAACCTATAAGCCAATGGACTCCGTCCATTGCTGCGAACGGGCTAGAGCTCGTGTCGGGCGAAATGTTTAAAGAGTGGAATGGATATTTGCTTGCAGGAGCGCTTAAATATAAAGAGTTGCGGTTGATAAAAATCGACGGGAAAAAATACATCTCCGAGCAAATCTTACTCAAAGGCAGGGGTCGGGTGCGGGATATAACTATGGGGCCTGACGGTGCTATTTACGTTATATTGAACAAGCCAGGGCAAGTGTTGCGGTTAACACCTAAAAGGGATGTAAAATGAAAACGCCCCCAATGAAAGTTTCGTCAATGAAAGTAGGCAAATGGATTTACCCCAAATGAAAATACCAAAGTGGAAGCATAACCTGATAACTGGTTATCAGAATTTTCGTGCCAAACCTTATAAGCGGCATAAAGATTTATATGAAGAAGTTGGTAAATACGGGCAACATCCAGACGTTATGGTTATTGCTTGTTCGGATAGTCGGGTGAACCCGTCTGCAATTTTCAACGCGCATCCGGGTGAGATATTTGTCTTGCGCAATGTTGCCAATATTGTACCGCCTTATGATCCAAGTGCCGGGTATCACGGAACTAGTTCAGCTATTGAATTTGCCGTTAAAGCATTGAATGTGGACGCTATTGTGGTCATGGGACATGAGAGTTGTGGTGGTGTAACGGCGTATCTTAATGGTGTTGGTGCTGAAGATAAAAAACAAGAATGTGAGCATTCATTTTTGGATAGTTGGATACAAATACTTGATACGGCTCATGAGAAGTTGCTGGAAACGGATGCTGAGAATGCAGGCTGTCAGAGACAAATGGAATATGCTGGCGTACGGCAATCTTTGGTGAATTTGATGGGCTTCCCATTCGTAGAAAAAGCTGTGATCGCAGGCAATTTATCACTGCTCGGCACTTATTTCAGTATTATCGAAGGCAGGTTGTTATTCGCTAACAAAGACGGCATTTTTGAAGAAGTTCCAACTCATAGGAGCAAAGTTGCGGACAAGTAAAACTGCGAATAAGTAAGACTTAAGCCGCCAAGATTGGTGCGGATGCTCTGACTTCTGCAGTGACGTGCTCTTCAAATTTGGCGAAATTTTCGATGAACATAGAAATTAATTTCTTTGCCTGTACGTCGTAAGCATTTCCGTCTGCCCATGTTGAGCGCGGTGAGAACAAATCGTTGTCAATACCGGTAACAGATACGGGGACTTCGAAACCGAAGTTCTCGTCCATGCGGAATTCACCTGCGTTCAAGCTACCGTCTAGTGCGGCGTTGAGCATAGCGCGGGTGGCTTTGATAGGCATGCGGTATCCTGTTCCGTATGCTCCTGCCGTCCAGCCAGTATTTACCAACCAACAGCCGACTTTGTGCTCGGCGATAAGGTCGCGAAGAAGCTCACCGTAAACTGCAGGATGGCGCGGCATAAAGGG
>JAJFFM010000093.1 GCA_021776675.1 Robiginitomaculum sp. | reverse complement strand
CAGGACAAACAACAAGCCCAAAAAAATACACAGAAAAACCAGCCGAAAAAATCTAATAAGCCGCAAAGTAAACCGGAACAAAAACCTGAACAAAAATCACAAAAACCTACACAAAATAAGCCACAGCAGAATAGCAAACCGCATCAAAAACGCGGCAGAAAAGGTGGTTTACCCGAGAATAAGAAAAGCGGTTTTGGCGATAGCATGCCCGCATTTTTCGGCGGTGATGACTAGGTTCGTCGCTTCGCTAGGCTCTTTCTTAGGAGCTGCGCCTAGCTTTGTCGGCGTGATAAAAACGCCAACCGTTCAAATAAATGTACGTCCTGCTCGTTTTTAAGCAGCGCACCGTGCAAAGGCGGAATTAGTTTCCTACCGTCGGTTTCGCGTAAGGTTTCAGGGTCTATATCTTCTACCATCAATAGCTTGAGCCAATCGAGTAGCTCTGAAGTAGAGGGTTTTTTCTTGAGGCCAGGGACTTCGCGGACTGCATAGAAACGCTTGAGTGCCGCTGCTACCAAACGGGATTTAATGTCCGGGAAATGCACATCAATAATCTTGCCCATGGTTTCTTGATCCGGGAATTGAATATAATGGAAAAAACAACGGCGCAAGAATGCATCCGGCAAATCTTTCTCATTATTTGAAGTGATGAGAATAATGGGGCGTTGTTCGGCTTTGATGGTTTCGCCCGTTTCGTAAACATGGAACTGCATTTGGTCGAGTTCGTGCAAAAGGTCATTGGGAAACTCGATATCGGCTTTATCAATTTCGTCGATGAGCAGAACAGGGCGTTTTTGACTGGTGAAGGCTTCCCATAATTTGCCTTTTTTGATGTAATTACCAATATCGTGAACTTTCTCATCACCAAATTGGCTGTCGCGTAAACGTGCTACAGCGTCGTACTCATAAAGACCCTGTTGGGCTTTGGTGGTGGATTTGATGTTCCACTGCAGTAATGGCGCTCCGATTGAACTGGCAATTTCTTCCGCCAATACGGTTTTACCAGTTCCGGGTTCTCCCTTAATCAGCAAAGGTCGTTCCAAAGCTATTGAGGCGTTAACGGCCATGCGTAAGTCGTGCGTGGCAACATAATTGTCGGTACTGGAAAATTTCATAGTGTGATTCTCTTATTTTGGCCTCAAAATTGCAGGCTATTTTCCCGTATTATGTGCGCAATTATGATTAAAATTCAAGCGTTTATCAACATGATGCAAAATTTAGTTGTCGTGCGCTGACCTCTCGTCTATAGGCGCGTCATAAATTTTCGATTTTAAGTCGAATGATAAAGGATGTGTACATGGTCGCTGCAAGTAAGAAACGCACAAAACTCCCTAAAAATTACATGCCCAAAGAGGACGAAAAATTCATGGGTGTGCGCCAACAGGAATACTTTAGACAAAAGTTGGAAGCCTGGAAGAGCGATATCCATGACCAAACCAAAAATACCATAGAATTTTTGCAAGGCGAAAATGTCTCACACCCAGATGCAGTAGATACTGCGGCAGCTAATGCAGATAGACAGTTAGAGCTCCGTGCCCGTGATCGTCAACGTAAGCTAATCGCCAAAATAGATAAAGCAATTTTGCGGATTGAAAATGGCACTTACGGGTTTTGTGAAGAAACCGGTGATCCTATCCGTCTTGGGCGTCTAGAAGCCCGTCCGATTGCAACACTGAGCTTAGAAGCCCAAGAAATGCACGAAAACAACGAACGGTCGCGCCGCTAAAGCGCGTATTCTAACTGAATGGTAACTTGTTTGGCAAGTGAGCTTGCCTAACGTGTTTGTGATGATGTATTTTCTGGCATAATTTATGCTTGATGGTATATTGGACAGTGTATTTTGGGTATTGTTTGGCACTTAGAAAGCTTTTGTGACACGTTTTAAAACTATTTTGATTAAGATTATGACCGTTTTACTCGTCGGCCTATTATCAGTGCCTGCGTATGCGCAATCCCTTATTCGCGATACTGAAATCGAAGAAACTCTGCGTAATTATACCAATCCAATTTTACGTGCAGCAAATCTACAAAGCTCCAGCGTCGATCTGTATTTGGTCAATGACCCGTCATTAAACGCATTTGTGACACGTGGGCAGAACATATTTGTGCATACGGGGCTTATCCTCGAAGCCCAAACCCCTAATCAGCTAAAGGGTGTGCTCGCGCATGAAACCGGACATATTGCATCAGGGCATATTGTACGCCGCGACCAGAGCAACAAAAGTGCCTACGGGGCCATGTTGATAGCGGCTGGGCTTGGTATTGCAGCAATATTAGCTGGTGAAGGTGGTGCGGGTGCTGCTATTCTCGCTGGCTCGCAACAATTTGCGATTATTGATGTTTTGGCGCATTCGCGGATCGATGAAGCGTCGGCAGATCAGGCAGCAGCAAAATATCTTGAAATTACAGGTCAATCCCCAAAGGGCTTGGTGGATTTCTTTGAGAAATTTCGCTACCAAGAATTACTATCAAATGGCCGCCGCTATCCTTATTTTCGTGGTCATCCGCTCTCCGGCGACCGTATTGATAAATTACGTGAAATTATTGAAGAGAGCCCGTACAGAGATACCAAAGATACCGACGAAGAGGTTCAGGCTTTGATTATGGCTCATGCCAAACTGACCGGTTTTATTGATGCACCGCAAACCGTATTTTCGAAATACCCTGAGACCGACACGAGTAAACCAGCCAGATATGCAAGAGCTGTGGCTCATTACCGGGCAGGGGATTTAAACAGTGCGCTTAAAGAGATTAATGTCCTAATAGCGCAAGAACCAAAAAATCCATATTTTTACGAACTAAAAGGCCAAATGCTTTATGAAAGCGGTAAGGGCGCGAGAGCTATTGCGCCATTTCGCGAATCCGTGCGGCTTAAACCTTCTGCACCACTTTTGCAAATTGCACTTGGGCAGGTTTTGATCGAGAAAGACACGCCTGAGAGTATAGACGAGGCTATTAAAATCCTAAAATCAGCTTTGCAGAAGGAAAGTACAAATGGTTTTGCTTGGTATCAACTATCTCAAGGTTATGACCGTTTAGGTCAGCCTTCTCTGGCGCGGTATGCAATTGCAGAGCAAGCTTTCGCTAGGGGCGATTATCAAAGAGCACGCTCATTTGCATTACGCTCCCAAGAGGGGTTGGCGCAATATAAAGCGCAATGGCGCCGTGCTAGCGATATTATTGTCATAGCAGACACGCAACTTGCTAAGCGAAAAAATCGCCGCAAATAAGTCTCTGATAAACCAATATGCAAATCATTCCAACAAGCCTCAATATTATAAAATAATTCCGGAGATATTCATGTTCAATAAACTAAAGACAACAACCTTACTGACAACTACACTCTTGTTTTCTACAATAGCAGGATGTGCAGAGGCTGGTCAAAACGCCGACCCTGCTAACAAAGCAGAAATTGAACAAGTTATCCGTGCATATTTGCTGAAAAACCCTGAAGTTATCGAAGAAGCCTTAGTGCTTTTAGAAGAGAGGCGTGACCGCGATTCAATTATCGCAGTTGCAGATGAACTTCGTAAAGACAAGCGTGATTTTTCCTATGGTCCCAAAGATGCTAAAGTGACCATCGTGGAATTTTTCGATTATAATTGTACGTATTGCAAGCAATCTACCGCTTGGGTCCAGAGCGTTGTAGGTCAATACCCGGATGATGTGCGGATTGTCTTTAAAGAACTGCCTATATTGGATCGCCGCAGCAAAACGTCCCGTAACGCCGCAAAGGCTGCACTGGCGGCGGGCAAGCAAGGCAATTACATGGAAATGCATTTGGCGCTCATGGACGGTACTGCCCTCAGCAATAAATTCATTACATCTGCAGCTGTAAAACTTGGCTTGGACTTGAAAAAGTTTGAAACCGATATGGCAGACCCAAATTTGGACGAACAGTTAGAAGATGCTATGTATTTAGCCTCCCTCATTCCTGGTCTAACGGGCACACCATTCTTCATTATTAACGATAAATTCTTGGCCAGTGGTAATACACAAGCATTACAAGCCATGTTAAATGAGGCTTTGTCGCAGTAATAAAAACTAATTAAGCCCTGCGGTTAAATTAGGCCGCCAAGCGGCGAACTTGGGTCAGCGTATTTCTTTTTGGCCATTCGGCCTGCGAGATAGGCTTGCCGCCCGGCTTTGACTGCGTGTTTCATAGCCTTTGCCATAAGGATAGGGTCTTTAGCTTCGGCTATAGCCGTGTTCATCAATACGCCGTCACAACCCAGTTCCATAGCAATAGCCGCATCTGACGCGGTGCCAACACCTGCGTCTACAATGACGGGGACAGTGGTTTGTTCTACGATCAGGCGGATGTTGACCTGATTTTGAATGCCGAGGCCAGAACCGATTGGAGCACCAAGCGGCATAATAGCTGCACAACCCAAATCTTCTAATTTACGCGCAAATACGGGATCATCAGAGCAATAAACCATGACTTCGAACCCGTCCGCTATCAACAGTTTAGCGGCGCGCATGGTCTCGACCATATCAGGGTAGAGATGCTTCGGGTCAGACAGAACCTCAAGTTTGACCAAATTCCAACCACCAGCTTCGCGAGCCAAACGTAATGTCCGCACAGCATCTTCGCCGGTAAAACAGCCTGCGGTATTGGGGAGGTATACCGTTTTTTGAGGGTCGATAAAATCAACCAATAATGGTTCATCTGGATTGGTCAAATTGACCCGCCTAACCGCGACTGTGACGATATCCGCGCCCGATGCGGCCAATGCATCTGCATTTTGCTGATAGGTCTCGTATTTGCCCGTACCAATAATGAGCCGCGAAGAAAACTCGCGTCCGGCTATAATCAGTTTATCTTGTGTCGCAGCCATCAGCCACCTCCAATAAATGTTATGATTTCCAGAATATCACCGTCTTGTAATATTACGGTAGTATAGCCTGATTTGGGCACGATTTCCTGGTTGCATTCAACCGCGATTTTGGCTTTTGGTAGACCCAATTGCGATAACAGATCAAGTACGCTCATATCTGCTTTCAGATCATCATATGTATCGCCGTTAATAATAATCTGCATAGTTGTCTCAAAAAGGAGTTGTCACAAATAAAGGTTTGCCAATGGCGCTAGCCTTGCTATTAACTTCGCCTTGAAAGGGATACAATGATTAAAACCATATATATTCTTAATGGACCTAACCTAAACTTATTGGGAACGCGGGAACCTGAAATTTATGGTGCGGCTACATTGGGTGATATTGAAACTAGCTGCTTGCAGAAATGTAAAGCGGCCGGATATGATTTATCCTTCCACCAAAGCAATATTGAAGGCGAAATCGTTGACCAAATTCAAGAAGCCGGGCACAAAGGGGCAGCAGTACTTATCAACGCCGCCGCTTATACGCACACATCAGTTGCCATATATGACGCGCTTAAAACCCTAAAACCTTTAGGCATTCCAGTCATTGAAGTTCACATTTCTCAGCCTGCCTCACGAGAAACGTTTAGATTAAAATCGTTCGTCGCACCAGTTGCTACGGGTAGTATCAGTGGATTCGGCACGAATAGCTATTTACTGGCAATAGATGCTGCTATAGACAGCCTGAGTTAATTTTAAGCACCTAGAATCAAATAGGAAAATCACATGACAAATAAACCCAGAACCAGTCAAACAAGGGCAAAAAAACCGACAACAAGTCGTTCCCCTGAAACCAAGTTGATCAAGGAGCTCGCCAAAATTCTCGACGCTGAAAACCTCAGTGAAATCGAAATGGAAAAAGGTGATTTACGGTTGCGTGTTACCCGTCAACTTATGGGCGGCGTTCCTGTGGCGGCGGCTTTTCCTGCTGCGGCGCCTGTAGGAACGTCTGTAGCAGTTTCACCGGTAGCAGCCGAAGCCGCAATTGATGTTAACCCAGCCGACGAAGCCGGTGCCGTGACCTCTCCAATGGTTGGTACCGTTTATTTGCGGTCAAACCCTGATGCTGACCCATTTGCCAAAGTAGGCGATAGCGTCAAAGAGGGTGATACCATCTTGCTTATCGAAGCTATGAAAACTTTCAACCCGATCAAAGCGACGAGTTCTGGTAAGGTTGCCAAAATTCTGGTCGAAGATGGACAGCCGGTTGAATTCGGCGAAGCTTTGCTTGTTATCTCATGATTACAAAG
Organism: Robiginitomaculum sp.; assembly: GCA_021776675.1. Classification (GTDB taxonomy): domain Bacteria; phylum Pseudomonadota; class Alphaproteobacteria; order Caulobacterales; family Maricaulaceae; genus Robiginitomaculum_A. The sequence continues at coordinate 1,442 of JAJFFM010000093.1, read as the reverse complement.
GTTCTTATAGCAAATAGAGGCGAAATTGCCCTGCGCATTCACCGTGCCTGTAAGGAAATGGGCATTGCGACTGTTGCCGTGCATTCGGTCGCCGACGCTGATGCTATGCATGTGCGTCTTGCGGATGAAAGTGTCTGTATTGGCCCCAATGCTTCGTCAGAGAGTTATCTCAATATTCCGGCGATTATAGCAGCCTGCGAAATCACAGGCGCTGACGCCGTGCATCCGGGTTATGGGTTTTTATCCGAGAATGCTCGTTTCGCAGATATTGTCGAAGCTCATGATATGGTTTTCATTGGACCCAGTGCAGCGCACATCAAATTAATGGGTGATAAAATCGCTGCTAAGGCTGCAGTATCCGAAGCTGGTATCCCAGTAGTTCCGGGTTCCAAGGGTGAAGTTGTGACCCTGGAAGACGCGGTAAGATCATCCAAAGATGTGGGTTTTCCGTTATTAGTTAAAGCTGCAGCAGGCGGGGGTGGTCGTGGTATGCGCCTTGCACCGACCGCTGACGATTTGGCCGAAAGCTTTAACGCGGCCAAGCAAGAGGCCTTGGCCGCGTTCGGCGATGGTTCAGTTTATCTTGAACGTTATCTCGGTAAGCCGCGCCATATTGAAGTGCAGGTTTTAGCTGATACCCACGGTAATGTCGTGCATTTGGGTGAGCGGGATTGTTCTTTGCAGCGCCGTAACCAAAAAATTCTAGAAGAAGCGCCTTCTCCGGCTCTTACCCCTGAACAACGAGCCGAAATCGGCGAAATCGTTCGTGTTGCCATTACTAAAATTGGCTACCGCGGTGTTGGTACGATTGAGTTCCTTTGGGAGAACGGCGAATTTTTCTTTATTGAAATGAACACCCGTCTTCAGGTCGAACATCCGGTCACAGAAATGATTACCGATATCGACTTAGTACGCGAACAAATTCGTGTCGCTGCCGGCGAAGAACTTGGATACTCTCAAGAAGATATCAAATTTTCAGGTCATTCTATCGAATGCCGTATCAACGCTGAACATGCCCGAACATTTGCCCCGTCTCCGGGCAAAATTTGTGATTTTCACGCACCGGGCGGTCTTAATGTTCGCCTCGATAGTGCTCTTTATGCCGGGTATTCCATCCCGCCTTATTATGATAGCTTGATCGGTAAATTGATCGTCCACGGGAAAACCCGTGAGGGGGCCTTAATGCGTTTGCGCCGTGCGCTCGGCGAAATCGTTATTACGGGCGTGGAGACAACTATCCCATTATTCGTAGATTTAATCGACGATCCGGAGTTTCAGAAGGGTGAATACGATATTCACTGGCTAGAGCGTTGGTTGGAAGAACAGCCGGAATCCGAATAAAAATGCCCAATAAGAATGAGTGATTTCGGCCCACTTGATCTCCTTAATCTTTATGCCCAAGGCGTGTTTCCTATGGCCGAAGCGCGCGATAGTGACGATGT
>JAJFFM010000092.1 GCA_021776675.1 Robiginitomaculum sp. | reverse complement strand
ACGCCATACGCCGCTTATCTAGTCCTTACCCACTCATCGACGTGGCCGAGCTCGCAAAGCAGGCCGGTTACATAGGCCAGCAGAGAGATGGACCGGAAGGCGTTGAGGCGGGTGCCGTAGGTTGTTGATTCCCCGTGCATGACGGAGTGTCGGTAAAGCTGTTCTGGATCGGTGCGCTGCTTCGGCCCGGCCGTCACTGGAAGCGGGACCTTCGCGAGGAGCAACAGCCCTTCGAGTGACCTCCGTTGTTCGCCCGTCGAGAGCCTGGCGCGCTTCCTCTTTCTATTGGCTTTCTTGATCTCGTAGAAGCCGACCCCGATGTGCTGCTTCGTCACACCGTCGACCTGAGCCAGCAACGTTGGTATCGCTACCGCGTACCGGCGCTCCCGGATCGCTCCCACGGCCTGCCCGATGATGTCGGTCCGCTCGGGGTATGAGTCCACGAAATAGGCGGCGTAGGCGCTGAGATTGGACTCGAAATGCTCCGCCAACATCTCATGCGCTTCTTCGCGAGTCTCGCTTCGTGAGAGCTTCTTGGCTGCGTCAGGGACGAGACTCCACGGCATTACTCGTCGCGCTGGGTACCACCCATGGCGTGCCAGCATGATGAGGCGCATGTGCTCAATTGGTGGAAGTCTCCGGAAGTAGTCGGCCACGGTCGCGAGGAGGATGGGCGCTTGGGCCTCGAAAGCGCGCAACTCCTCAGCAATCACGGGGGCCATCCGTGTTACAAGCTGACCTGCGGCGTTGAGTCGCTGGACCACGGCGGCGACCTCCTCGGGGGGGCTGCTCTCAAGGAAGCTCCAGTCCTCCTCGTGATCATCGGTCATGGGGCGGTCCTCGCTCCTCTCGGCACCTAGTCTGCAGAGTCTCTCGCCGACCCTGACACGATCCGTGATGCATATCCACGCAGCCATTGTGCCCAGCCTTTCCCGGGCTCTACGCTTCGAAGGCTCCTTTCGCCGAAGTTCGATCGAGCTCGGCTATTTCGAGACCCTGGAGCAACACTCTGCCGACCGCTCGACCGTCTCGCCGGCCCGGACGCATCCAGCGGGAGCTGTCTTCCTCCATGTTCAGGCAACGCCCCAGCGGGAGCGACGTCCTCATCACTACTGGTCAGGTCCCGCGGGTATGCAAGGCGCGGGATCTGCCTGCGCGGGTGCTTCGCCACCAAACTTGATTCTCGACTCGGTCTCCCGGTTCCGGGTCCACGAGGACGGCCTCAGACACACGTGAGCCCCGGCCCGGCTAACTGGCCGGGTCGGGGCTCTGGCGTCGAAAAGAACGCATTGTCATGCGTTCTGGTGCGTCTCTCGGTTGGATTCAGATCGGAAAGTCCGATTCAATCGGGTTTTCTGTATGAATATGAACCATCTATGCTCGGACACCGGGGCAAGGCTTGAAGATTTTCATTAGCTGGTCAGGAGAAGGGAGCAAGAGCCAGCATGTTGCCAAGGCACTCAAAGACTGGCTGCCTCTGATGTTCCAGAGCGTCGAACCCTGGTACTCGAAGGACGACATCTACGGCGGCGATAGGTGGAACCCAGAGATCAGCGAGGCTCTCGATCAGACCGACTTCGGAATCCTGTGTCTCGACAAGAGCAATCCGGACAAACCGTGGCTAGTCTTCGAAGCAGGTGCCATTAGCAAGTCCGTCAAAACCGCCCGCGTCGTTCCGTACCTCATAGAGATGGAGGAGGCGGACGTCCCAAGCGGACCGCTCGACCAGTTTCAGTACCGAAAGGCGACAGAGGTGGGTACACGGAAGCTGGTTCAGGAGATCAACGACACCCTGACGGACGGTAAGCGAAGCGCCGCCCAAATCGACGAACTCTTCGACGCTCTCTGGCCGCAGCTCAAGCCAAAGATAGCCGCTGACGCGCTTCCTGAACTTGTCGTAGCTCCGCGGACAAAGACGACGGAGGATTTGGTGAAGGACGTGCTTGGGCTCGTGCGCGAGATCCATCGCGACTCAGTTCAAAGTCGGCATCGGCGCTCTCTGGCGGCGGACAGTTACGTCCCCAGAAGGTTCAAGGTGACGGCAGAGAAACTATGTAGAGAGCTAAGAGATGGCAGCGTGGCCTTCAAGGTCAACCTCGCGCGGACGGGTGACGAGTCGTTCCAGTGTCGTGTTCAAGGGATCGTTGACGAGGAGGCAGTCACGGAAGGCGTCTTCGCTTTCAGTTCCTCAGAGATGACCTCAGCTGCGAAGTTTCAAAGCTTCCTTCGCGATTGTGCTCTTAGCGTTCATCCAACCGAGAGCTAGTGTCTTCGCCTATCCACTCAGCTGTGAGAGCGAACTCGAAGGGCACGCCCTTCTGGTGTCGGAGCACGATTGCTGCGCGGTTCGGTCCTGCCGCCTGGCGAGTGCCTCGCGCTCTGCCGGCGACGCTCCGCGGCCATCCTTGGTCGCCTTCACCTGAACGAGCCACGTAGCCCCGTCAGGCCAGAGCACAACCACGTCGGCCGGACCTTTGGAGCCTGCCGAGCGGACGCAGGCAGCGCCCAGGGCCTCGAAGAAGTGCGACCACCGGCGTTCGTACTCGGCACCGCGGCGGCCGCTCATCGCTTCACCTTCGCCGAGAGCGGCTCGAGAGTGGCCGCGGGCAGCTTGTCGAGCACGTGCGCGTAGTGCTTCGCCAACGTATCGACCGACGCGTGCCCGCTGATTTCCTGCACGATGTATAGCTCGTTACCCTCCGCGAGCGGCTCCGACAGTCGCAAGTGCCGCAGGGCGTGAAAACCGAACCGCTTCATTTTGCGGGCGGCGCGGTGGTTGGCATCGTCGAGCATCCGCGCTTGCGCAGGTTGTCGGTGCCTAGGCGGCGTGCTCATGCCGCGAAATGCCGCGGACGGAGCCGAAACGGCAAGAATCAGCGAGCACTCGATGGAAGGCAGACAACCTGTAACTCTCTGAAACCACG
>JAJFFM010000091.1 GCA_021776675.1 Robiginitomaculum sp. | reverse complement strand
GCCGCCGCCATTCCCGAACCGACCTGCAATACGTTTAGACCATTCAGTAGCAACATTCCGGCTCCCATTTCGTAGCGCGCGCAGCGTAACAGTCAATCAACGAACGGCCCCAAGGAGAATATAGCATTTGGATGGCGAGGTAATGATCGATTGTGGAAGCCTGCCCCGTACAAGGCAAAAAATCAGACCTTTCACTTCGGACTAAGTTCGAATTCAACAGGAAATTCACAACGCATAGCGAGCAGCCGCATGGATTTTCAAAACTTAATTCGTTGTAGACCTTCATGAACAATCTTCGATTCGACACCATCGGGTTTACCCGACAATATCCAAATCGAAATTAGTAACGCCGGGTAGCTCGCAGCGCCAATTAAGACGTCGACAATTAGTTCCAAAGTTGGGAAATCAACTTCCGGCCCACGAAAAAATATTATAATCCCATACATGGCCGCCGCCGCGAGACAGGGGCGGCCGATGGCTGTCAACAACCCAAGAAACGCGATCTTGAATTTCGCCATAATGATCACCAGAACTGCGAAGAGCCATACGAAATGGGAAACAATCATGATCTGGGCGATTGCGATTACACCAGCTTGTTGAGATATCAGAACAGCGAACACACCGAGTAGAATTGCCGCAAAGACGGCGTTGGCAATAGCCAAGTCCCGCACATACCCCTTGGCTAACAGTACTGATGCGAATGGGCCCACCATGGCATTCAAGGCCGTTGCAATGGCGATGTATTCCAGCAACGGCGCGGCCTCGCGCCATTGACCACCCATCAAAACAAGAATGAGATTATCCGCGATTGCGCTAATACCCAATCCACAGGGCGCCGCGATAAATGCAAATGCCCCGAACGCCGTTGTAATGTGTTTAGCAAAACTGGCGTCATCTTCATTATGTTTTGCCAAGGAAGGCATTGCGACACGACCAATGGCGATAAGGATTGCTGTCGTGCAAATTCGCGCCAAATCTTGGGATGTCGCATATAAGCCGGTCAAATGGCTGTCAGCAATGCGTCCAATTGCTATCCGTTCAAATTGATTTGTGACACTGGTCGCGATGGCATTTACAAGCATCCAGCGAGAATATTTGAAATAATATTTCCATAGCGAAAAACAGACCCTCGGGCGATAGCTATGCATAAGATAGCTGAACAATGTCCATAAGGATGACATAGCGATGACGCCGACAATCAAAGCCCAGAAATTTCGAAAATATAACGCTACGCCAATCGTGATCACGAAAGTCAGCAAGCGCGCCGTCGCACGCAGAATTAGATCTCTCTCGAAGGCCAAATTCCGTTCAAAATCAACGACCCCGATATTACGTAAGCCAACAAATAAAAAGCGGAGCGACAAAACTTGTATAATAAACGTCAATTCCTCCCGCTGAAAAAAATTAGACACCGCGGGTGCGACGAATATAGCTGTCACGATACCTATCAAGAGGTTTGCGATAAGTTGAATTGTCCAAGCGGAATCATAATCCTCCCGCGTCGGGCTCGGATGGCTTACTAGCGCCGCCTTCACCCCAACATTGGCAATCACTTCCGCAATCACTACCGAAGAGAGTGCAATACTAACCAAACCAAAATCTTCGGGCTTAAGTATACGAGCAGTAATTATTACAGATAATAAGCCAATTACTCTAATTATTACCTCTGACCCAACGGCATAGAACGCATTTTTTGTAAATTTCCCAACAGTGACATGAGAATCGCTGTTTGGTTTCGCCAAAACGTCAAATCCTTAAATTTAATTTAGTAGAAAGTTTTTGTCTTTATTTGAACGATGGGAAACAATATTGTTGGTTTAAAATCTGGTTTGCCGCAAAAAAGGAATTTTTGGGAACTTAAAAGCATTATTGCTACTTTCCTACCACGTAATATGTAAGCCGGGCCGACCAACTGAAGCTAGGACCCGCAATCCAAAAGAACATTCGAAAATTCGCCTCCACTTGAATATGCATAAATCTATGCCATCGTCGATCAACCCGCGATTTCTAGCGGCCAGTCAGCCATACTTTACATATAGGTGAATACAAGCAATGTCTCGTCCCCATACTTAAAAGGAATGACGCCAATTTGGAATACAACATCGTTCTGTATCAAAGAATCAGACAGGCCATAAATAATTGGACCGTTTAATAGTTGTCTTTTGGGGAAAATTCCAACTGAGGTGGTCTCGGATTATTCGATAACGCCGAGGCGGTTCCACAATCTTCAACTTGCATCCATGAGACCTTGAACCATGCCCATGCTGCCGGTGCCGGTGCGAGTGCCGTAATATGGTCAGATAGACAGAGTGCCCCCTCGTATAGGAATGGTCTGGGTTGCCCCACTGCTGGACGGATTTGCCATCACCTGTTTTCAGTGGCGTATCGCTGTGTCAACTGGGTCAGACCCGACCTTTGACCAGCACGCCGGGGAAGCCCGAGTTTACGAGAAAATCAAACTTGATTGGTTTGAAAGCAGGGGTAGATGAATTTTCGAGCTCAACTCAAACTTCCGCATCGCTGCGATATATCCTCAACAACTGGAAAACCTGACACCTGCTCAAATCCAGTAGGCCGGCACCGACCGTAACGCTCCGCCTGCCATCATCAATCTTTGCCAAAATTCGATACGATTCAACTCCCGCTCGCTCATCATCACCCATCTCATGCCC
>JAJFFM010000010.1 GCA_021776675.1 Robiginitomaculum sp. | reverse complement strand
CAGAGAAGATAGACAAGGGTTATAAGTTGCGTGCCTTGAAGAGATAGGACTGATGCAGGGCTGGTTGAGTAAACAAGATATTATGGATAATTTGGACACAAACTCAAAAAGCGGCTATGTGCAATATGTGAAAAAGTTGGTATCTTAATTTTTATCGGTTTGTAACTTAGCTATTGAAAGAAAAACAGAGTTATCAAATTTTGGCATGCGCGCTTTTATAGCACGAGCAGGTATGCCGGTTACAACAGAATTAGATTCTACATTCTTGGTTACAACGGCTCCCGCGCCAATATAAGCTCCCTCCTTGATTTCAATATCTGGCAATATGGTAGCATTGGTTCCAATTGTCACATAGTTGCCAATTTTTACACGCCCCGCAATTGCCGCACTTCCCATTACATGCACACCATGGCCTAAAATACACTCATGGTCTATTGTCGCGCTTGTGTTTATAATGACATGATCTCCAATTTCGACAAATTTATGAATGACGGAGCCTGGCATTACCTGACAACCTTCGCCCAGTTTAGCGGACGGGTCTATAAATGAATGAGGGTGGACAATACTAAGAGACGACAGTCCAATAGATGTTAACTGTTTAGCGGTTTCATAACGAGCAAAACCATGCTCTCCACCAATACACACAGCAACATGTGTTAAATTGGGTAATTCTGATGCCAAATCTGATGGTGTATTTATGAATCTTGCAGTGTTATCAAAAACGGATTTTTTTAAGCTCGTATCAAAAATTATCTTCGGAGTTCCTAAATTTAACTCGTCGATCATAGCGTACAAAATACGAGCCTTACTTCTACCGCCCCACAAAAGTATTTTTCGAGATGATAGCATTTATTCGCTCCGTCTGACTTGCAGATTCTTTCTAACTCAGAGCAACCTATACACTTGATTTAAAACACGCAAATCTTTACTACCAAGTTGGGAGCGCTGGAGCGAAAACCTAGTAATCCTTGGAATAAATCTAATTGGCAAAACAAAATTGTCTAAATGTGTTTGGGAAGGTGAAATTGATGGATATTTCAATAGTTGTCCCTGTTTACGGGAGTCCCGGAGCACTTCCGTCCCTTGTGGACGGTATTGAGAAAGTCATGCAAACAGCATTAATAACTAATTTTGAAATAATTCTCGTTAATGACGGGTGCCCAAAAGGTTCTTGGCAAGAAATCATAAATCTTCAAAAAAATCATTCATCCATTATTGGCATTAACTTTTCACGTAATTTTGGTCAACATTACGCTATTTTGGCAGGTTTAAAGCAATCATCAGGTGATAGAATAGTGGTTATGGATTGTGATATGCAAGACGACCCCGCCGAAATTCCGCGCCTGTTTAACAAAGCCCAAGAAGGATATGATCTTGTTTATGCCTGTAGAACCATCAGACAAGACAGCCTCTTTAAAAAACTTGGTTCAAAGTTTTTTTATGCATTCTTGTCATATATGACGAATACCAAACAAGATAGCCGCGTGGCAAATTTTGGCATATATGATAGAAAGGTAATTGATGCATTGTTACGGTTTGAAGAAAAACTCCGGTTTTTCCCTGTGAATGTACGCTGGCTTGGGTTTGACCATTCTAACATTACAGTGGGGCATAACAGACGAGAGGACGGTAAAACTTCCTACAGTTTCAAACGCCTGTTTGCGCTTGCATTCGATGTTGTTTTTGGTTTCTCAGACAAGCCCATGTACTTGCTGGTAAAGTCGGGTTTGGTGATTTCAATTCTGTCATTGATCATCACATGTTATTTCGCCGTTCAATGGCTAACGGGAAGTATTGAAGTTGAAGGTTGGGCAGGTATAATGGTGTCCATCTGGTTCATGTTCGGCATTACAATTCTCAGCCTCGGTATGGTTGGTCTCTATGTTGCCAAAGCTTTTGACGAGGCTAAAAAACGACCACTGTATGTCGTTGATGAAATCATCGGGGAAAAAGGGAGTTCTAGTTTGAAAGCTAAATCGTAAATTATGGCGTATTTTTATATATTTGGTTGCATTTTTTTTACCGTGTACGGACAACTGATGCTCAAATGGCGGATGAACATGCAAGCCGCATTGCCAGAGGGGTTTTTCTCAAAAGTAATTTTTCTGGTAAAACTTATATTGTTTGATCCTTTTATTTTCAGCGGTTTTTTTGCCGCGTTTATCGCATCGCTTTTTTGGATGGCAGCAATGACCAAATTTTCCATTAGCTATGCCTACCCGTTTATGAGCTTAGCTTTTGTAATTGTGATGCTTGGTTCAGCTATATTTTTTGGCGAACAATTAAACGCCTACAAAATTTCCGGTACTCTTATTATTGTATTTGGATTAATTATTATTAGCAGGGGATATTAATATGAAAATGTTGATAACGGGCGGCGCGGGGTTTATTGGCTCTGCAGTAGTTCGCATGGCTATTGACCGAGGGCATGAAGTTATAAATGTAGATTGCTTGACATACGCCGCTAATTTACAAAATTTGCAATCCGTTTCCGATAACAAACTATACAGTTTTGCTAAAAAAAATATATGTGATGCGGATGCAATACGGTCTATTATACAAAAACATCAACCAGATACTATTATGCATCTGGCGGCTGAATCCCATGTAGATAGGTCAATTGATGCACCGGGTACATTTATCGATACAAATGTAATAGGTACTTATAATCTCTTAGAGGCCACAAAAGAATATTGGTTAAAGCTAAATGATAAAAAACAAGAATATTTCAAGTTTTTACATGTCTCAACCGATGAAGTGTACGGAGATTTAAGCCCTACCTGTCCCGCTTTTAAAGAAACAACTGCATATAATCCAAGCTCGCCCTATTCCGCATCCAAAGCTGCTTCAGATCACTTAGTACGTGCGTGGCACCGAACCTATGGACTACCCATTGTAATAACCAATTGTTCAAATAATTACGGACCGTTTCAATACCCAGAAAAACTGATCCCAGTGGTTTTGCTCAAAGCCTTACATGGTCTGCCTATTCCAGTGTACGGAAAGGGTGAGAATATCCGTGATTGGCTCTACGTTGAAGATCATGCAGATGCATTATTAACTGTTATCCAAAGTGGCAAAGTCGGTGAAACCTATAACATTGGTGGGAATAATGAACGTACAAATATCGAGTTGGTTCAAACATTATGTGATCTCATGGACAAGCGCAAACCAAACGACAAATACAGCCACGGAAATCTCATAGAATTTGTTACCGATAGACCAGGTCATGATCGTCGGTATGCCGTAAACGCCAATAAAATTTCTCGGGACTTGGGATGGAGCCCAACAGTATCAAATGAAGAGGGATTCGAAAAAACCTTAGATTGGTATCTAAAGAATGATTGGTGGTGGAAACCATTACATTGTTGAAATATTTCCTAAACGATCGTTTAGGAGCCCCCTGCCCTGGTCTTGTAAACGTTCGGATAAGGTAACGGCCAAGCGCTACAGGTTTTTGAGTTGGATAACATACACGACACCCAATTTCGCTGAAAAATTTTTCTGTGAGTAACGTTCCGTCAAGACGTTTGTTACCAAAGGTTAAATACCAATTTTCTGCGAATTCCTTGGCAAGTGCCAAGCTCTCTTGCTTAGAAAATTTACGCCTTTCTTTTCCTTCTAGGTATGTTGTGCATTGCAAGTAACGGCTATTGTCATGTTTAAAAGTAGGTGGGTTTTCCCACCCATCATGTCCTGCCTTTTCATGATATGTGCCTCTATTATGTCAACTGTAACACATTCTGCTTGGAACACTAAAGTGCGCGAAAGTGCGTTAGTAAAACACCATGACAATAAAGGGGTAATCGCTACCTTTTAAATAACAAAAAAACCCATACAACTCAGTGAGTTACATGGGTTTTAATTGGTTCTGGGAGGATTTGAACTACGGCGCCATTGCCGTGGCCTTCTTCGCTTAAAAACGATTCTCAGGATCGTTTTTTCGAGCTTTGCCCGACCTGCTACTAAGCCATCAGGTTGCAGATGAAGTTCGTATGTACATTTCTAATCAATAGAAGCATAAAAGCCCCCGCAAGGAGCGAGAGCTTTTGTGTTTGGTTGCGGGAGCCTGCACCCATCGTTACAATTCAATGTTCCGTTTAAGATTTCTGCGTGATAGTTAGGTTAATTCAATAGCTTAGTAAACCAAGCTGCAAAACAAAAATCAACTAGCCAAGAAATGATACTCTTGGCCACAAAATTGAGTTTGGATAATATCACAAAACAACACTGTTTACTGACCCGGTTTTTCATTACTGAACTTTCGGACGCGTGATGCCCACTCTCAGGAGCCACCTGAAGTCTACTTTGGCGGCAAAAGCGGTCGTTAGGAATCAAGTGTATTTGTATCTAACCGTCTTTATCAAGGGCGTAGCCTGCGCTTCTTATTGTGCGGATTAGGTCTTTTTTATCGCCCTTGTTTAAAGCTTTTCTGAGGCGGCCTATGTGTACGTCTACTGTGCGCTCGTCCACATAGATATCTGTGCCCCAAACTCTGTCGAGGAGAGTTGCTCGGCTCCAGACTTTTTGCGGGCGATCTAGGAATGTTTTCAGAAGCTGAAATTCTGTGGGGCCGAGTTTGATGTTTTGGCCGCCCCTGCTGACACGGTAGGTCTCAGTGTTCATGACAATCCCTGCGTATGAAAGCTCCGTATTACCGATGCCCGCTTTGCGTAAATTGGCTTTGATGCGGGCAATCAGTTCTTTGATAGAATGGGGTTTGACTACGTAATCATCTGCGCCGACACCTAGCCCGCGTACTTTGTCGTCTTCGGTACCCCGTGCTGTCAACATAATGACAGGGATGGTTTTCGCATCAGAGTTGGCTTTAATTTGACGGCAAACTTCTATGCCGGACATATCGGGCAACATCCAGTCGAGTAGAATAAGATCGGGACTGTATTCCTGGATCAGCAACAAGCCTTCATCGCCCGTAGGGGCGTGTTTGACGCGGTAGCCTTCGGCCTCAAGATTATATTGCAAGATTTGCGCTTGGGCCTGTTCGTCTTCGATGATGAGGATGAGCGGTTTCATATTCTTACCTGTTTTTCTTGGCCTTACGCCTGTTCGCTTTTAATGTCATCAGGCTCAATAATAATTTTACTGGTTTTATCGCCCTTGGGACGTTTCCCCTCGGGCCATTCACCCGTGACAAGGAAAATAATTTCTTGGGCGATATCTGCAACATGATCGCCCATGCGTTCAATGTTTTTAGCAATAAACAGCAAATGCATACATCCCGAAATATTACGCACGTCTTCCATCATATAGGTGAGAAGTTCACGAAACAAAGTATTGTGCATTTGGTCGACGCCTTCATCAGCTATGCGTATGTCTTGCGCCGCCTCTGCATCGCGTTTGTTATAGGCATCTAGCGCCGATGTAATCATGCTTTGCACCAGTTCGCTCATACGCACCAAAGTCCCTACGGAACCTGTGAAGGCATCCGCCTTGGTGATGGTGTTGGTACGCCGCGCCATGTTTTTGGTGTAATCACCAATACGTTCCAAGTGGCTTGCCATTTTTAAAGTCATGACCACATTCCGCAAATCGGCGGCGACAGGTTGACGAAGAGCCAGAAT
>JAJFFM010000090.1 GCA_021776675.1 Robiginitomaculum sp. | reverse complement strand
ATCTGCTGCAGCGTTCCGAACGGCCGTTCGCCGACTCTCGTTCCGCCGTCTTGACAGGAGCAAGCCCGGCGGTCTACCCGCGTTCTTGGCGTGACGACTTCCCTTGATCACGAGGCAGCCGACGACGCGGCCCTTTCCCCGGCCGCGTTCTTCGAACGAGTTCTACCGCAAGCCTTCGAGGGCGAGACCGGAGAGGTCGAACCCGAAGAGGAGATACGGCTGCACTATCACGTGACGGGCTCCGCGGGCGGCGACTGGCTGGTTCACATCGTAGGCGACACGATGACCGTCGGCCGGCACGCGGGTCCGGCGCTCGTGCGGTATAGCCTGTCGGCGCAAGACGCGAGCGATGCGATCAACAGCGCGAACGGTGCGTCGCCCATACTGATCATTCCGCGCCCGCCCGAACGAAGCCGAGGACGCAGCGGTGCCATCCGCGCCTTGCGCGGCACGCTCGTGCTCCGGCTCGAACGCGCGTGGGGCGACCCCTTCCATCTCGAAATCTGCTTCAACGACGCAGAGCGCCCCCGGACGCTGCTGGAGATGGCATTGCCGGATTACATCGCGATGCAGGAGCGACGACTCGGTGCCCAGGAGGCCTACGCCAACGGCAAAATGCGGGTCGACGGAGACATGCCCTTCCTGATGCAGGTCGGCATGGCGACCTCGACCTGAGTCGTCCCCGTCTCGGCACGCCTGCGCCGGCCGCCTTCTTCCGACGCCCCGTACTCACGGTGGCGCGCGATCTCCTCGGACTGGTCCTCTACACCGACCTCGGCCCGGAGCCGACCGCCGGACGAATCGTCGAGGTCGAGGCGTATCGAGGCCCGGTCGACCTCGCCGCCCACTCCGCCGGGGGGCGGCGCACCGCGCGCAACGAAGTGATGTACGGACCGGGAGGTCGCACCTACGTGTACCTCATCTACGGGCTGCACCACTGCATGAACGTCGTGGTGGGAGACGTAGGCGTTCCCGAGGCCGTGCTGCTCCGCGCGCTCGAGCCCGTGCACGGGACTGCGACGATGCGCGCGCGCCGCGGCGACCGTGTGCCGGAGTCCGGCCTCGCCCGCGGACCAGGCAACCTCACGCGGGCGCTGGGGATCGATCGGTCACACAACGGATCCGATCTCCGCCAAGGCGGCGTACGCCTCCTGGTGCCTCCCGCCGGGCGCTACGACGAGATTCGGTCGCGCGACGTCGTGCGATCTCCCCGTGTGGGGATCGACTACGCGGGCACCTGGGCCGCGAAGCCCTGGCGTTTTTCCCTACGCGACCATCCGAGCGTGTCGAGCCCGCCCCGGTGACGTCGCGGGGCGGGCTGCAAACACATCAGCGAGTCGGAGCCGTCTTGCCGCAACGCTCGGCGAGCGCCCCGGCCTGGTCGGTCTTCTCCCAAGTGAAGAAGCCGCCCTCGGGCGCCTGACCGAAGTGACCATACGCGGCCGTCTTCTTGTAGATCGGCCGAAGCAGGTCGAGGGTCTTGATGATTCCGTACGGTCGAAGATCGAACGTCTCGAGCAGAGCGTCGGAGATCTGCTCGTCCGACACGACACCCGTTTCGAAGGTGTCGACCAGAACCGACATCGGCTTCGCGACACCAATCGCGTAAGCGATCTGAACTTCGCACTTCGATGCGAGCCCGGCCGCCACGACCGTCTTGGCCATGTGACGTCCCATGTACGCCGCACTGCGATCGACCTTCGACGGATCCTTGCCGGAGAAGGCACCGCCGCCGTGACGGCCATAACCACCGTACGTGTCGACGATGATCTTGCGGCCCGTGAGGCCGCAGTCACCCATCGGTCCACCGACGACGAATCGGCCGGTCGGATTGATGTGATACTCGGTATCCGCGCTCAGCAACTCGGCGGGCACGACCTTCTTGATGACACCCTCGAGCATCGCCTCGCGGAGGTCTTCGTTCGAGACGTCATCGCTGTGCTGCGTCGAGATGACCACGCTCGTGACGGACTGAGGCTTCCCGTCGACGTACTTGACGGTGACCTGCGACTTCGAGTCCGGACGAAGGAAGGAGTAGATGCCCTCTTTCCGAACCTGCGAGAGGTGCTTGACCAACCGATGCGAGAGCGAGATCGGAAGCGGCATGAGCTCCGGAGTCTCGTCGCACGCGAAACCGAACATGAGGCCCTGATCACCGGCACCCTGCTCTTCGTCCGAGGCCCGCGAAACGCCCTGGCTGATGTCCGGCGACTGGCGGTCGATCGCCGTCAGGACCGCGCACGTCGTGGCATCGAAGCCCATGTCGGAAGACGTGTACCCAATCTCCCGAACGGCCTCGCGCGCGACCTCCGCGTAATCGATCTTCGCGTTCGTGGTGATTTCGCCCGCCAAGACGACCATTCCGGTCTTGACCAGCGTCTCACAGGCGATGCGAGCGGTAGGATCCTCCGCCAGAATCGCGTCGACGACGGCATCGGAGATCTGGTCGCACATCTTGTCAGGGTGCCCCTCCGAGACCGACTCGGAGGTGAAGTAGAAATTCTTGGGGGCCATCGGGGGACGTCTCCAGATGCTGGC
>JAJFFM010000089.1 GCA_021776675.1 Robiginitomaculum sp. | reverse complement strand
TAAAAACTGGATGCTGCTAGAGACTGAGGGTGATGCTGCGTGGATTGCCGCGAATAGCGGTATCAAATCGGAGCATTGGGCTGTCAAGTGGGGCTCCTTTGATGTGGTTGGTGACTTTGATATCACATTTAAAGACGGCCTACCCGAAGGTGTCATTCACCTGCGTCTAAAAGAGCTTAAACTATTGCTGCAAAAGTTGATCGACAACAAATTGGTTCCAAGACAATATGCTGTTACGGCGAAAACACTTGTCGCCCTACAAAAACCAAATGCGCAAGGTCGTAAATCCATAGAGATTACCATCAAAGACGGTGTGGTGAAAACGGGCTTTATTCCAATTTATAAATTTTAGGACCAGATAGCGATAGAGCAACCAGTCTATAGAACAGCCACGCTAAAGAACTGCCAATATTAGCCAGTCTAAATCAGTCACTCTAAAGCACAGCCAAAATACAATCCGCCAGTCTATCAATAGTTTCGGTGCGCGCACCAGCAATGTTGATACGGCCAGAGTTCAGCAAAAACACTGAATGCTCACTGCGCAATTTTTCCGCTTGCTCAGGGCTAACGGGCAATAGTGAAAACATACCCTTTTGCGCCGTAATAGCGGCCGCCATTTGTTCTGCGCCTTGCACCAACAAAGCTTCGCCTAGGGAAATTCGTAAACCAGTCATGCGCACGCGCATGTCTTCCAGCTCAGTTTCCCAATCGGCGGTCAGGGCAGGGTCTGCTAAAATTTTGGCAACCAGAGCCGCCCCGTGGTCCGGCGGCATGGAAATCATACGGCGCATGGTCAGTCCAATTTGGCCATTGGCAAGCTTGGCGTCATCGGGCGTGGCACATAGGGCTGCGACCAATCCGACACGTTCTTTATAAAGGCCAAAATTTTTTGAGCAAGATGCCGCAAGTACCAATTCTGAAAATTGCCCAGATAGTAAGCGCAGTCCGTAACTATCTTGGTCCAGACCATCGCCCAAGCCTGCATAAGCCAGATCAACAAATGGGAGCAGATTTTTTTCTAGCATTAAATCAGCAATGGTTTGCCATTGGGCCTTGCTGAGGTCTGCACCCGTCGGGTTGTGGCAGCAGCCGTGTAATAGTACCGCATCACCTGCTTTGGCATTTGCACGTAATTCTGCGCACATGTCGTCGAAATCAATGCTCTGGGTCTCTTTATTATAATAGGGGTAGCCTTTTATAGGTAGTCTGGTCGATCCAATAAGCGGTTGATGATTGGCCCAAGTCGGAGTGCTGACCCAAATAGTTGCAGACGGATTAGCAAGCTTGATAAGCTCTGCACCAAGGCGTAGCGCACCGGAACCACCCGCAGATTGTGCCATGGCTAAACGGCCGGATGTAACGGCTTCGCTGTCTGCGCCGAACATTAATTTAGAGAACAGGCTATTGAAGGAGGGGTTGCCGTGAATGCCAATGTATTTCTTGGATGTTTCTTCGACTAATAATTGGGTCTCGGCCTGTTTGACCGCGCGCATTACTGGCGTCGCACCGATTTTGTTTTGGTAAATGCCAACGCCTAAATCAATTTTCTTAGGATTGGTATCAGCCGCCGCTAATTTGATCATGCCGACAATGGCGTCGGGCGCGGTCGCGGAGAGAGTTTCAAACATTTTAGCCTCTTTTGAAAATTACATATCTCGCTAACCGATTTGACCCACAATGAAAAGGCGCAAAGTGACGCATTAAAAAGAATAATAAGCGGCTTAAAAAAGCAAAAATAAAAAGAATGGGAGTTTTCCCTTTGCAATTCAGAAGCAAGTCCTTATGGTTTCGCAAAATTAAAAACAAAATGGGGAATATATCTGTGGAAAAATTTGAACATTATTTAGAGGCTTTTTATAGTGTCCTAAGTGGCACTAGTTTAAGCTCATTTGGTATTAATATACCGATTTTAGGTGAAATGCCTTTCTTTGCGCTTTTACTTTTGGGCACAGGTTTTTACCTGACAATTGCACTGCGGTTCATGCCTATTTTCCGCATACCCGCTGGGTTTGTTATGCTCTGGAAGGGTCGCAAACCTAAGCCAGGTCATGAAGGCGAGATTACACCCTTTGCGGCTTTGATGACGGCTTTATCGTCAACCGTTGGCACAGGTAACTTGGCGGGTGTTGCTACAGCGATTACGCTGGGTGGTCCCGGTGCGATTTTCTGGATGTGGATGACGGCGCTTGTGGGTATGGCGACTAAATACGCGGAAAGTTTATTGGCGGTACGCTACAGAGAAGTCGATGAAAACGGCGTCTATAAAGGCGGCCCTATGTACTACATTAAAAATGGTCTTGGGCCGAAATGGAAATGGCTGGCTATATTATTCTGTATAGGCGCGATTATGGGCTCCTTTGGTGCGGGCACTATGGTGCAATCAACAGAGATTGCAAATGTAGCGAAAATGAATATGAACGCACCTACGGTTCTAACGGGCTTGATATTGGCGTCTTTGACATTCCTTGTTATTATTGGCGGCATTAAAAACATTGGTAAATTCGCCTCCAAATTGGTGCCGGTTATGGCGTTCAGTTACATTGCGGCGGCTCTTATAGTTCTAACAATGAATGCTTCTGGTATTCCTGCGGCCTTTAAATTGATCTTCACGGACGCATTTAACGGCCATGCAGCGGTTGGCGGTTTCACCGGTGCAGTGATTGCTGAGGCCATTCGCTTTGGTGTCGCACGCGGCTTGTTCTCTAACGAAGCCGGTCAAGGTTCAGCGCCAATTGCCCACGCGGCGGCGCAAACAAATGATCCTGTGCAGCAAGGTACAATCGGTATGCTCGGTACTTTCATCGACACAATTGTTATTTGTACGATGACAGCATTGGTTATTCTCAGTGTTAAAGGCGGGTTCTCTGCTGATGTTGACGGTGTGAAAACGGCTGTTGATTACGCATGGCAAACTAATCTTGAAGGCTCTAGTATTACGTCGGCAGCGTTTGAAGCTGGTATCACGGGCGGTAAGTGGATTATTACAATCGCTCTCATGGTCTTTGCTCTGACAACTATTTTGGGCTGGTCTTATTACGGCGAACGCGCAGTCGCCTTTTTGTTCGGTGAGAAATCAGTGTTCCCGTTTCGTATAGTGTATTGTATCCTTGTATTTGTTGGGGCGATTATCCCAGCGAGAGCCGTATGGACAATGGGCGATATTGGTAACATCTTTATGGCTACGCCTAACTTAATAGCGGTTATCCTACTTGCTGGTGTCGTGATCTCCATGACACGAGGCGGCCCGGATAAACGCGAAATTCAACCCCACGACGAAAGTGCACACGCCAAAGGCTTGCATAATGTTGACGGTAAGGCGTAACGCCTATTACATCTAAAAGCGAAAAGCCCCCATTATCGGGGGCTTTTTTTATGCCTGAAATGACATATTTATTCAGCTCATTTAACGCAATGAAAAAACACTCAAAAAACTTCAAGTAACTTGTTGACGTTAGAGAATCTCCTGTTATGTTCCCGCTCGCTGAAGGAATTGATGTCAGATTCTTGAGATTTGAGACCCTTATCCTTCGCGAAAAGTTTTTATATTTGCTCCGAATTTCGGCGGTTATGCTGGGACTAGGGGTGGTTCCAGCGTAAAGCGCCTTGTTTTAAAGCCTATTACTCCAATTGAAGGGGCTAGGTGATGAGGTGGCCGTTTTGCGCGTTTTGTGCAGGAAGCATTATGCGGAATGTGCGTCATTTGTCCGTGTTCATGTCCGTTTAGGTCTGGCACATATTAATAAGAGGCCTTTATGCCAACAGTATCGCAACTGATCCGGAAGCCCCGGAAGCCAAAGCCAAAGCGGAATAAAGTTCCTGCTATGGAAGCATGTCCGCAAAAACGCGGCGTGTGTACACGTGTTTATACCACAACACCGAAAAAGCCGAACTCGGCTCTTCGTAAAGTGGCGAAAGTGCGTTTGACTAATGGTTTTGAAGTTGTGTGCTACATTCCTGGTGAAGGTCATAATCTGCAAGAGCATAGTGTTGTGCTCATTCGCGGTGGTCGGGTAAAGGACTTGCCCGGTGTTCGTTATCACGTTCTACGTGGTGTGTTGGATACCCAGGGTGTTAAAGAGCGTCGTCAGCGTCGTTCCAAGTATGGCGCTAAGCGTCCCAAGTAAGACCAGAGAGAATAAGGTAGTATATAATGTCACGTCGTCACCGCGCAGAGAAACGAGAAATCCTTCCAGATCCAAAGTTTGGAGATCTTGTCCTATCTAAGTTTATGAACGCTATCATGTTGGACGGTAAAAAATCCGCAGCTGAGAAGATCGTTTACGGAGCAATGGATATCGTAGAGAGCCGGGCTAAGTCTGAGCCGCTTCGTATGTTCCACGATGCTCTTGAGAATATCAAGCCGTCCGTTGAAGTGCGTTCGCGCCGTGTTGGTGGTGCAACTTACCAAATCCCTGTTGAGGTTCGTCATGAGCGTAAGCAGGCACTGGCAATTCGCTGGTTGGTCATCGCATCGCGCTCTCGCAACGAAAACACAATGCGCGAAAGGTTAGCCGGAGAGCTGCTCGACGCTGCAAACAACCGTGGTTCTGCCGTTAAGAAGCGCGAAGACACCCATAAAATGGCTGAGGCGAACCGTGCGTTCTCTCATTACCGCTGGTAAAAGTTAGAATAGTAAAGTTTTAGAGATATATTATGTCACGCGAATATAAAATCGAAGATTACCGGAATTTTGGTATCATGGCTCACATTGATGCGGGTAAAACCACATGTACCGAGCGGATCCTTTATTATACTGGTAAGAACCACAAAATTGCCGAAGTTCATGATGGTGCTGCCACTATGGATTGGATGGAGCAAGAGCAAGAGCGCGGAATTACAATTACCTCCGCTGCGACAACTTGTTTTTGGCGTGGTAAGCGTTTAAATATTATTGACACTCCTGGACACGTTGATTTCACAATTGAAGTTGAGCGTTCATTGCGTGTGCTTGACGGCGCGGTTGCGCTTCTTGATGCCAATGCTGGTGTTGAGCCGCAAACAGAGACGGTTTGGCGCCAAGCTGATAAATACAATGTGCCGCGCATGATTTTCTGTAATAAAATGGATAAATTGGGCGCTGATTTTTACGCTTCATTTGATAGCGTTGTTAAGCGTCTTGGTGCGCCTGCACTTGCTATGCAATTGCCGATTGGTGCTGAGAACGAATTTAAGGGCATGGTCGACCTAATCGAAATGCATGCTTATGTTTGGGCGGATGATGCTGAATTGGGTGCGAAGTTCGATACCGTCGAAATTCCTGCTGACCTTGCTGATAAAGCTGCCCAGTACCGCGAAACACTTGTGGAAACGGTTGCTGAACTTGATGACGATGTCATGGAAGCTTATCTTGAAGGTGAGACTATTGATAATGCTACGCTCAAGCGTCTTATCCGTAAGGGTACGATTGA
>JAJFFM010000088.1 GCA_021776675.1 Robiginitomaculum sp. | reverse complement strand
ACGATCGCCGCCATCTCGGTGACGGAGCGCACGCCGCTGAGCTGCGCGTGCAGGTCGTCGGCTTCGTGCTCGATCTGCTCGTCCATCTCGGTCTCGTGCGCCGACAGCGTCGACCAGTAGAGGAAGGCGAGCGCGCCGCTCAGCACGAGGATGAAGAGGGTGGCGTGCAGGAGCGTGTAGCGAAAGATGAGACTACGGCGTCTCATTCTCCGCCAATCGGTAGCCGGCTCCGCGCACGGTGTGTAGCAGGGGTCGGTCGAAGCCGACGTCGATCTTCTGTCGCAGTCGGCTGATGTGGACGTCGACGACGTTCGTCTGTGGGTCGAAGTGGTAGTCCCAGACGCTCTCGAGCAGCATCGTGCGCGTGACCACCTGCCCGGCGTGGCGCATGAGGAACTCGAGGATGCGGAACTCGCGCGGCTTGAGGTCGAGAGGCTGACCGCCGCGGCTCACCGCGCGCGAGAGTAGATCGAGTTCGAGGTCGGCGACCCGAAGGCTGGTCTCCTGAGCGCCCCCCGCGCGTGTTCGCCGCGTGAGCGCTTCGACGCGGGCGAGGAGCTCGGCGAACGCGAACGGCTTTACGAGGTAGTCGTCGCCGCCGGCGCGCAAGCCCGCGACCCGGTCCTCGACGCTGCCCATGGCCGAGAGGATGAGGGCTGGCGTGTCGGTGCCGTTCTTCCGCAGGGCTTCGATCACCGACAGCCCATCCACGCCCGGCAACATGCGATCGACGACCAGTACGTCGTAGGGTTCGCTCGTCGCCATCATGAGACCGCGCGGGCCGTCCGCGGCGTGGTCGACCACGAAGCCGCTCTCGCCGAGACCCTTCGCGACGTAGCGCGCCGCTTCTTGGTCGTCTTCGATCAGCAGGATTCGCACGGCGTGACTATGCCCGAGACGTGCAGCCGGTCCTACCGCGATGCGAGGATTCGACCGCGCTTTTCGCGACCGAATAGGCGGATCCACTGCCCGAAGGTTCGGTCGGAGAGGGAACACGCATGTTTGATGCGCGTCTCCGTCTCACTTCGGATCTGCTCGGGATCCACCGCACCGTCGAGCGACTCGATCTCCGCCTTGTGGACCGGGATGCTCAGCCAGCGGTTGATGAGTGGCGCGTCCACCTCCAGGTGGAACTGAAGACCGTAGACCTTGTCGCCATATCGGAAGGCCTGGTTGGGGCAGATCTCCGACGAAGCGAGATGCTCGGCCCCATGCGGCATGTCGAACGTATCTCCGTGCCATTGGAAGATTCGCTCGGTCGGCGCGAACGTCGACAGCACGGGATCCTCCTGCCCGGGTTCGGAGACCGAAACGTCGTACCAGCCGATCTCCTTCTGCACGGCGGGCCCCACGGGAGCCCCCAGTGCCCGAGCAATGAGCTGTGCGCCCAGACAGATCCCGAGCACGGGAATGTCGCGGTCGAGCGCGTCCTGGATCGCTTCGACCTCGGTGCGCAGATGCGGGTGGCGGTCGACCTGGTCGACGTTCATCGGCCCACCGAGGACCACGAGGCCCTCGTATCCGTCGAGATTGGGCTTGGCGTGCGGGTCGCGACCGAAGTTCACGTATCGGATCCGCATGCTGGCGGACTTCAACAGCGGATTCAGCGTTCCTAGGATCTCGAACGCGACGTGCTGAAAGACGAGGACCCTGCGCATGGCTGGAGTTTCAGTCTATCGGGCGAACGGCCGACTTTCATGAAGGAGGGGGGAGGCCCCCTTCTCAGAAAGCCACCTTCGTCGGATGGATCGGGACCGAGCCAAACGGGTTCTCTGGATGGCCGCCCTGGTCATCTTGGGGTTCCTGCTGCGCACCACGAATGCGGGGGACATCTTCGTGGGCGAGGTGGTCGTGTTTGCGGGCAACGACCCATACTACCAGGTCCACCGCGCGTTCCAGGCACTGGCCGCGTATCCGTGGGTGCCGCTCGTCGACCCTCTTCTGGACCATCCGGCGGGAGCGGCGCCGATCTGGCCACCGCTGTTCGCCTGGTTGCTTGCGACGATGGTCCGGCTCACGGGGATCTCGGTATCGGATCCAAGAGCGGTCGAGACGCTCCTGGCACTCTCGGTGCCGGCAACGGGTGCGCTCCTCTGTATTCCAGTCTATGGCCTCGCCCGGCGGATCATCGATGGTCCGGGGGCCTGGCTCGCCGCGACGTTGGCGGTCCTGATCCCCGCGCACATCTGGTACTCGCGACTCGGGTTCGTCGACCACCACGCCGCGGTCACGCTGGTGCAGGTCGCGATGTTCCTCGGCGCGCTGGTGGCGGTGCGCGAGGGTCGAGTGCGCGGGCTGGTCGCGGCCCTGACGTTCGGGATGCTCCTGTGGAACGGGTTCGTCTTGTTCGTCGGGATCCTCGACGTGTACTTGCTCGCGGTCTTCGCTCTGGAGGCGACCGAAGGCCGACGACGCGTGGCTCGCATCGTCGCCCGAAGTCACGGCGTGGCCGCCCTGCTGATTCTCCCTCTCGTCGTCGCGACGGTAGAGGCCACGGGCGCCCCCTGGGGAGCGTTCGCCCTGTCGTACCTCCATGTGGCGGCACTCGGGGGCGCGGCGGTCGTGGCTCAGTTCGTCGTGGTCGCGCCCGATCGTGGGTGGACGTGGCTCGCCGTCGTGGCCGGGGTGGCACTCGTCGGGGGGGTCGCGACGGGTGGTCTCGAGCAGGTCACCGGCTGGATCTTCGCGCGCGACGACTTCATGGCGTCGATTCAGGAGGTCGTGCCGATCTTCCTGCGATCCGACGGTACGCTCGATCTCGCGTCGCCGACCA
>JAJFFM010000087.1 GCA_021776675.1 Robiginitomaculum sp. | reverse complement strand
GTTGAACACCTCGACGTTGAGGAAGACAGAGTAACCGCAACAGCAAACTTCATTGAAGATCTTGGCGCTGATAGCCTTGACAATGTTGAGCTCGTTATGGCTTTCGAAGAGGAATTCGATATTGAAATCCCTGATGATGCCGCTGAAACTATACAGACTGTTGGCGATGCAGTGAAATTCATCACCGAAGCTTCGGCTTAAGTCGTACCTGAGAAATGAATAAAAATCGGCGGGTTGTTGTTACAGGTTTGGGTCTCGTTACACCGTTAGGGTGTGGGGTTGAAACCGTTTGGAGCAATATCCTTGCCGGTAAATCTGGCGCAGACCGGATTAAACATTTCGAAACAGAAGACCTTGGCTGTCAAATAGCCGCCATGATTCCGCGTCTTGATGGGCGCGGCGGCGGCGGTCCGGATATTCCTGGGACTTATGATCCCGACGCAATCCTCACAAAGCGTGAACAAAACCGTATTGACGAATTTATCGTTTACGGCATTGTTGCATCCGAAGAGGCAATCAAAGATTCCGGCTGGGTTATTGACCCAGAAGATGAAGAAACCCAAGAACGAACGGGCGTCATTTTTGGCTCTGGCATGGGCGGTTTACAAACCGTGTATGAAAGTTCCTTGAAGCTGGAGGCAAAAGGCCCGCGCCGTTTTGGACCATTTGTCCTCCCTGGCATGTTGATAAATTTGGCAGCAGGGCATATTTCTATTCGCCACGGCTTTAAAGGCCCCAACCAAAGTGTTGTGACCGCTTGCGCTACGGGCGCACATGCTATTGGCGATGCGGCGCGCATGATTGAACGCGGTGATGTAGATGTCATGGTTGCCGGTGGATGCGAATCTACTATTGGTCGGATCGGTATTACCAGTTTTGTAGCTTGCCGCGCTATGACGACCGGATACAATGATGCACCGCAAGCCGCTTCGCGGCCTTATGATAAAGGTCGGGACGGGTTTTTAATGGGTGAGGGTGCTGGCGCAGTTGTTCTAGAAGAATACGAACATGCCAAAGCGCGCGGCGCTAAAATATATGCAGAACTTAAAGGTTACGGCCTAACGGGCGATGCCTATCATATTACTAGCCCGTCTCCCGATGGCTCAGGCGGTTTTCGTGCTATGAAAATGGCCTTAAAAGACGCCGAAATGGACGTAGAAAAAATTGGGTATGTTAATGCCCACGGCACGTCTACACCTATGGGCGACGAGCTTGAGCTGAAGGCCGTAGAGCGGTTATTTGGGGATGCTGCTTGTAATTTATCTATGTCATCGACGAAGTCCTCGGTTGGACATTTATTAGGTGCAGCAGGGGCTGTGGAAGCAATTTTCTCCATATTAGCAATACGTGATGACATAGTGCCGCCAACTTTGAACTTGCACAACCCGTCCGTGGATACGGTCATTGATCTTGTACCACTTCAGGCGAAGAAAAAGAAACTTTCGGCAGCTATGTCCAATTCCTTTGGATTTGGCGGAACCAATGCGGCTTTAATCTTTGCAGAAGTTTCAGATTAAGACTAAGGTTGGGCATGACCCAAGCGAATCCTGATAATATTTCTGGCAATATTAATGAACAAGATGGTGGCCTCACCAAACGCCATGCATTTGGTATTGCCACTATGATGATCATTGCCTTTACCACATTCGCTATGGCGTTTGTCATCATCGGTTATGCGATCATGAAATATAGCTATATTAGCGACGGCCCACTTATTAGCGAGCAAGTGTTTGAGATTAAAAAAGGTGCGGGGCTATCATCTATTTCGGATAAATTAAAAGACGAAGGGGTCATCAGCAGTGCTCGGACTTTTAAAATGTTCGTTAAATTTGACGGAGGAGAGGCTAATCTAAAAGCAGGTGAATATGCCGTCCCGCCCGACGCGAGCATGCGAGATGTCTATGAAATACTCACCGACGGTCAAGCCGTTCTCTATCCAGTTACCTTTGCGGAAGGCCTTACCAGTGCGCAAATTATTCGTAAAATTACGGGTATAAACAATATCCCCGGGGATGCTCCGGATATACCGTCGGAAGGTACGTTACTGCCCGAAACTTATATGCTTCCCAAGTCCATGACCAAGACGGCATTGGTAAAAAAAATGCGGGCTGAGCAAGAAAAGTTGGTTGATGTGTTATGGGAAGACCGCGCCATTGGTTTACCGATAAAATCAAAATACGAAGCCATTATTCTGGCCTCCATCGTCGAGAAAGAAACGGGTGTGAACAGTGAACGTGAGCATGTGGCTGGTGTATTTATCAACCGGCTCAATCAGGGTATTAGGCTGGAATCTGATCCGACGATTATCTACGGAATTACAGGCGGTGAGAAATTAGGACGAGGTCTGCGCCGTTCAGAGATTGACCGTAAAACAGACTGGAATACGTACCAAATCCCCGCCCTGCCCAAAACCCCCATTTGCAATCCGGGACGTGCGGCTTTAGCGGCGGTGCTTAATCCTATGAAAACTGAAGATATCTTTTTTGTAGCGGACGGCACAGGTGGTCATGCCTTTGCTAAGACTTTACGCGAGCACAATAATAATGTGATTAAATGGCGTAAGGTTGAGAGAGACCGCAAGCGTGCTACTCAAAAGGCTGTAAAAGAAGCAAAGAAAGAGGCTGAGCAGTGACCCTCAAAAGCATGACAGGTTTTGGACGGGCGGAAGGCGCGTTTGAAGATTGGTCTTGGGTCTGGGAAGTCCGTGCGCTCAACGGTAAATCGCTTGATGTTCGTATGCGCCTGCCAAGCGGCTATGAGAGTTTAGAGCCACATATCCGTAAACATATCAGCAGTGTCCTGCACCGTGGTAGCTTACAAATAAGTTTAAAAGTGCACACGTCGGGGCAGGATGTACCGTACAGTCTAAATACTGAGTGGTTAAATATATTAGTCAACTCGACCTTTGAAATTGGCAAGAAACACGGCATTAAGACTGCGCAGTTGGATGGTCTATATGCCGTCAAAGGTGTTGTAGAAGAAACCATTCCGAGTGCCGCTGACCCGCAATACAAAGATAGAAATGCACACATACTGGAATCATTGGGCGAAATGACAAATACCTTAATTGCGGCTCGTTTGTCTGAGGGTAATGCTTTGGCAAAAATCCTCACGCTCAATGTAAAAACCATGGCCACAGAAATAGACAAGGCCCATAAATGCACGGCGAGCTCAGCTAAGGACATGCAGCAAAAATTTGCACAGCGCTTTGAAGAACTGCTCGGCGAAAAACTTCCCCAAGATAGGTTGATACAGGAGGCGGCTATTCTTGCCGTGAAAGCGGATGTACGCGAAGAACTCGATAGGCTGACGGCGCATATCACACAGGCATTGATTTTGGTGAAAGAAGGGTCTCCGATTGGGCGAAAGTTGGACTTTTTATCACAAGAAATTTTACGGGAAATCAATACATTATGCTCAAAGTCTACGGACCTATCGCTGACCAATATTGGGCTGGAACTAAAAAGTTTGGTCGAACAATTTAGGGAGCAATCTGCAAATGTCGAATAAAACCCCTAATAAGTTATCCGCGCTAAAACAAAGTCGCCGCGGTTTGATGGTGGTGTTATCATCGCCGTCTGGTGCAGGCAAAAGTACCATGACCCGTATGTTGCTGGCAGATAATGCCAATATGACTATGTCCGTTTCTGCGACGACCCGACACCCACGCTCGGGCGAGGAAGAGGGGGTGGATTATTATTTTATCGGTAAAACAAAATTTGCCCACATGATTGAAGACGGTGAGTTTCTTGAACACGCTAAAGTGTTTGATAATTATTACGGCACACCGCGCCCGCCCGTCGAAGCTGCTTTAGCAGACGGCAAAGATGTCTTGTTTGATATTGACTGGCAAGGTGCGCAACAACTGACACAGGCTGCGGGTGATGATCTGGTCAAAATATTCATCCTGCCGCCGAGCAAACGCGAGTTGGAAAGCCGTCTGCAAACGCGCGCGCAAGACAGTGCGGCAACCATTGCAAAGCGTATGGCAAAATCAGAAGCCGAGATAAGTCATTGGGCAGAATATGACTATATTATCGTCAATGATGATTTAGATACGGCGATGCAAGAACTGCGCACCATTGTGTCTGCAGAGCGCATGAAACGCCGCCGTCAAATGTGGCTAGGGCCATTTGTGAAGGCGTTAACCGAGGGGCGGTAAGCTTTCTGCCAATCTATGAAAACCCGCAATGTCTACAGTTTCTGGTCTGTCCGTAGGGTTTATGTTAGCCTTCTCAAGCCATTCTTCTAATGAAATGCCACGGGCATTTGCCAATTGTTTCAATGATTTACGCAACATCTTGCGGCGCTGACCAAAAGCTGCGGCCGTGACTTGGCCGAGCGTTTTTAAGTCCGCAAACCTTTTGTCATTAGGCAGAATATCCAAGACGATAACAGCGCTGTCCACCTTTGGCGGCGGGGTGAAAGCACTGGCGGGAATATCAAATGAAATATGCCCATGGACAATTGACCCAGCCAGCACGGCAAGGCGTCCATAGGCTTTACTACCGGGCACGGCAACAACGCGCTCGGCAACTTCTTTTTGTAACATCAACACCATACGGTCCCAAAATACAGGGGAAGACGTCAACCAATTAATTAACAGTTTCGTGCCGACATTATAGGGCAGATTGGCGCAAATGCGCATGGGGCGAATGTCCGTTAGTGTAGCGGGGTCAACCTTTAGCGCGTCCGTATTTTCGACGCTTAGCCGCCCTTCGGATGCGTCAATTATGTCTTGCAAGGGTGCTAAGAAACGCTCGTCTTTTTCAATAGCAAATACGTGTTCTGCACCTGCTAATAACAAGGAGCGGGTTAGTCCGCCCGGGCCCGGGCCGACCTCAAGGACGACCGGATGCGGTGCAGCCAGCCTAGCAATTTTATCCGTAAGGTTGAGGTCCAGTAAGAAATGCTGTCCCAAGCTCTTTTTGGCGAATAAGTCGTGCTTTTGTAAGACATCCCGCAGAGGCGGAAGGTTGTTGAGTGTCAATGTCATAGCTTCGCCCCAAAACTGGTTCTGCAGTCTACCATAGCTCTCGCCGCTTTGATGGCAGCGATGAGGCTGTCAGGGCGCGCGACGCCGCTTCCTGCCAAATCAAAAGCCGTGCCGTGGTCAGGCGAAGTGCGAATGATCGGTAAGCCCAATGTTGTGTTGACGCCGCCGTGAAAATCTAATGTCTTTACCGGGATAAGACCTTGGTCGTGATACATGGCCAAAACCGCATCATAATTGGCGCGTGCCTCGGCATGGAATAACGTATCAGCAGGTTTGGCATCTGAAATATCTATACCGCCCGCCCTTAATTTTTCTGCGGCAGGGTTAAGTATTTCTATTTCTGCTCGTCCCAATGCCCCGCCTTCGCCTGCATGGGGGTTTAGCCCGGTCATGGCAATGCGTGGTTTGTCTATGCCAAAATCCTGACATAGTGATGCGTGCAATATTTTAGCCGTATGGATGATTAAATTTTCGGTTATGGCGTCTTGTACGGCCTGCAACGGTATATGAATGGTCACGAGTGCAACACGTAAATTCACTTGCGAGTTTTGGGCACTTAGCATCATGACGGGCAGGGTGGCATGCGTAAGTTTTGCTAAAAATTCGGTGTGTCCTGGATGTGCAAAACCTGCACGGTATAAAACGTTTTTGGCAATTGGGTTGGTGACGATGCCGCCGGCTTGCCCTGTGCGAGCAAATTTTACGGCCATTTCTATTGATTTGATGATTGTGCTAGCTGTGCTTGTATCCGGCTTGCCAGGCATAATGCGAGGACAATCTATGGGCAAGAGCGGCAAGGCATCAGCAAATTTACCAGAGGCTTGTTCTGGTCTGTCGATCAAAGCAGTATTTGGGTAAAACATCGGGTCAGCGATGACGAAGAAACATTCGTCCCCTCCCCGCAGAGCCTGCCATGCTTTATGAGTGATTTCCGGCCCGATACCAGCCGGGTCTCCAATGGTAAGCGCAAGCGGTTTAACGCGAGACAATTGTCGCTTTCCTACGTAAATCACGTAAATGGCGCCGCGAAGCCTGCGCTTCTTGTTGGCTTAACAGTCTATTTTCAACCTCATCGCGTGAAGGAATGCCGGAACCCCGAACTGTACGGTTACAAATCATGACTGAGATCAGTGAACTTCCTGTCTCCATAGGTTCAGAAACCTCTCCAATATTAGTAGCTTCTAAAACTGTTAAAATGTCTTCAGTTAAATCTCCAGCTTTTATTTCCCCCATATTGCTCGTACCGATACCGTCTATGTCTTTGACATCTTTAGCCAACGTGTCGCATGATTTTGCAGCTTCGCCCGCAATTTTTAGCGTTGCCTTTGCTGCTTCCAGCTCCGATTGATCTTTAATTTTATAATTTATCTGGCTGAGTGTGTAGAAGGTTTCAGACGTTGATATTTGTTTGTCGGCCAAAGCAACAACGTAAACACCGCCAGGTACGGGGACTGGTTTAGAAATCTGCCCTTTTTCCATTTGTAGTAAAACTGCATTAATCTCCTCGCGCAATTCACCCTCACGGATCCAGCCAATATCGCCGCC
>JAJFFM010000086.1 GCA_021776675.1 Robiginitomaculum sp. | reverse complement strand
GCAACGCTTCACCGCGCAAACCTCGGTGAGCGCCAATACGCCGGCATGGTTGCAGGAAGAAGCCGCGGCCATCTCGAAACGCTTGGGGTGTAATCCCGTCCCCGTGACTGTGTGCAATCGACTGTCCACTCCAGCCGTCGCGGGCGTGTTTAGCCCACGCATCCTCGTCCCATCCGCGCTTTTGGAACGGCTGCCGCGTGAGCGTTGGCGCGCATTGCTCGCCCACGAACTCGCTCACCTAAAACGCCGTGACACCTGGTGGCGCGCGCTGGAATTGGCCTGCGGCATTGTCTGGTTTTGGAATCCGGTCTTTTGGTTTGCACGCAAACAAGCGCGGAACGCCGCCGAGCACGCCTGCGATGCATGGGTGGTATGGGCCATGCCCGACCAACGCCGCGCCTACGCCGAATCCCTCGTCGACGTGTCCGAATGGGCATCGTCACCCAATCTGCCCGCAACCGCCATCGGCATGAGCGCCGCCAGCCGCGCGAAACTGGAAGCAAGGCTCACGTCTATCGTCACCGGCTCTTCAGCTCGGCAAGTATCAAAACGAGCGCTCGCCGTCGCGATCATCTTGCTGGTCGCCGCGATGCCCGGTTGGGCCTTGGAGGCAAGAAACGCGCCCGAGCCAAACTCGAAATTGCAAACTGATTCCACGTTCGATGCAGAGCCGCCCACCATTGTCCTCGCACAAGCCGAGTCTGCTAAAGCTGCGGCCGGGCGCAAACCGACCCTTGTCGAAAACGCACTGAACGCACCGATCAACATCGAATTTGAGGATGAACATGTCAGCACGATTCTTAAATTCATATCCGGCTATCTCGAGACAAACATTGTGCTTGATTACAGCGTCATCGGAGCTGGAACCCAAGACTCAACTCCAGCGATGGAAGTCGTCCACGTTGGCCCCCACTGGTACAAACATGCTCGGCGCGAATTCCTCGGAACCCCGGAATGGCCGAAATCTCAGGTCGTCGATGGGATGGTGGGGCCGTTTGACGGTCAAGTCTCATCCGTGACGGACGCGCTGAACACGTTGCTGCCGGCCGCGGGCATGACCTATGCCATCACCCCCGACTGCATCTGGATTACCGTGGCAAGACCCGAATTCGAAATAGGCGATTCAAAGCACCAACCGGAAACGTGGGTGTGGTATCCCGACGACGGTATTCAACTCGCCTCAAGCGAAGACAAAATCGGCCGCTCTGTCCGCGCGCTCCACGATTCCACCGGACAAACACCATTCAAGACTGAACGCGTGCACATCGCAAACCTTGCGCAAACGCTCTATGACCTATTCGCCACGAAAGCCACGCCTGACGGCAATACGGTCCGGTTCTCGATCCCCCACATCGTCGTAGATGCAGCGGCCATCGCCCCGCCGCAACAAGGCGACATTCCCAAGTCCTACCTCATCGCGAGCGACAACGAGCGAAATACGTCGTTTTTGAATAGTGGCAAAACCGGGACGACCTACAATTCCTCCGGCGTAACAAAGCGGCTGAGTCCCGCGGAAGTCATTCTTCTCCGCAATGGGACAACGCCCACGACGCCCGTGACCTCCGGGATGGTCCCATTTATAAAGCTGGACGGTGTCCCATTGAAGAGTTCGCTCACGGCCCTTTTAACTCCCCTGAATCTGACGTTCATCGCCCAACCCGAGTTTATTTACGTTACGTCGTCCGATCGAGCAGCGTCCGTCAGCTTCGACGACCGCCCGGTTTCGTCGGAACAGGACGAACTGAAAGCAGCTCTCGACACGCCCGTCGTTCTGGAGTTCGAAGACGTATACCTGGGTACAATTCTGGAATTCATCTCCGGCTTCTTAGATCTAAACATTGTCCTGGATTCGCGCGCCGTGATTCCGGAAAACATAAGTGCTTATCAAGAAACTGGAACTAAACCCGTCACGACCGGACACGTTCCCTACTTCAAAGTAGATGACCTTCGATTGGCCGACACGCTAAAGGCGCTGTTGACCCCACTCGACCTCGATTACTCCGCTGGCCCCGGTTTCATCTGGGTCAGTTCGCCGGAGTTCATCGCCCAAGACGCGCAAATGGCGTCGAACACGCCTGCGCGCGCCCCGCTTCCCCCGCGCGCGCCATCGCCGCCCACCCCGGCGGCATCCCCCAGACCTGTGGCCATGCCCGTCGTCGAACCGCGTCCAGAACCACGTCCGCCGGCCGCCGTGGTCGAACCGCGCCCCGCGACCATTACCCGCGCGGCGAAACAACCCGGCCTGAATTTTGACGGCTACACCTTTCGACGCATTGCCCGTTGGGAAGACAGCGACCCGCGTGTGGAAGTCGAATTCGGTGACGGCCACAAAAAATGGTACGAGGTGGGCGATACCTTCGGCCCCATAGCGATCGCAGACATCGACGTGATTTCGAATCAAGTCATCGTCGATCAACGCGGCGAATTGCAGGTACTGCAACTCTCGTGGCCGGTCGAAGCGGCCGCCGCGCCCGCTCCGAGCGTCAAACGAAGCCCCGCGGCAACGACATCGCGCTGGACCTGGACCGCGATACCTTATGGCAACGTGAAGTTTGGCCCCATCGCCCGTTGGGAGAATAGTGACCCGCGCGTCCAAGTCGAATTCCCGAGTGGCCAACGCAAGTGGTTGGAAGTCGGCGATGCGATTGGCAATGCACGCATCGGCGGCATCAACATCAT
>JAJFFM010000085.1 GCA_021776675.1 Robiginitomaculum sp. | reverse complement strand
TTTATGGGTCATTAGGCCTGGCCCGCAAGCTATTTTCCAGCCGGATTTAGTCCAAAACCTAGATCGGTTAAGTTCAATTTCAAGATTGCGAAATCCGTTAATTTTACGGCCGTGTCGTGCGGATTTACAATAGGGGATAATTGTGCCCAAAAAGAAATCCCGTTCAATCATAATGGATTGGTTTGTCCAAGGCATGACGGCGGCGTCAACTAAATAAAACCCGTCGCCTGCATCAGTAATATCTTTGGGGAATTTTTGCGCAGGAGTGTCGCAGCCATATATGGAAGCACCGCTAAGTCGGTGTGCTTTTTCAGGCCTGAATAACCTACGTAATTTAGCTGTTATCGTGTCAGTTTTGGGAAAGTAACGATAATATTTATCAATGATATTAAAGGTTTCACCGTATTCTTTAACATGGCGCATGCGGGACATTTGTGCTTGCCCAGTCGTAAGCAGTTCCAAAGACTTTTGTATTTGTCGCTTGGCCTCGGCTCGTAGCTCTAGCAATGGGCAGTCATTTTCGGTCAAGAAAATATAGTCCGTTTTTAGACGTTTTGCAATCTCCTCCATACCTACCAAAATGCCCAAATTGGCAGGATCGGTTTCTATGCGTAAAGGGTATTTGGCAGCTATGTTTTGTACATCTTCGTCCGGGTCTGGTAGGAAAATCATGCACTCGTCAAACAGGCTGAAAAAGTTTGCTTTTTGGTAAGTTGACATGGCGGCATCAAGCGAGTGGTGACCGCGCCAACTTAGAACGCCAAGACCAACCGTTGGATTTTTCATTGCCCCTTGTCCTCGAGCGAGTTATTCTCTTGCCAATGATCTTCTTGGCAGTGATTTTCTTGGCAGTGTGCTTGCTGTGAGTGTTCTTCTTGCCAGTGTTCCTCTTGCCAGTGTTCCTCAATCCACTTTGTTGGACGCACATGTTTATAGGTTTTTTTGTACCAACGTCTAACGGGCCATTCGCCGCGCGCTGCCTCGTCTTGGTCGGGTTTTCCGGTAAAGGCAACAATACGAGTTTCGGGTGGTAATTTAGGTGCTTTGAAGAAATTGAGCGGCCATTTCGGCATTAAATTATGTTTGAAACTGACACACCATTCGCTAGGCCAGAATATCATGTCTTCGATTTCGCGGGAGATATAAAGCTGCTCAATTCTGTATTTGTCCAAAACACTGGAGGGGTCTTCTTGCAAGCGGTCAAATATATGGGTGTATTTACCGACAGGAAAGCGAAACGCAGATGTATTGCCAATTTTCTGACCCATCTGCGTCCAGTTTTCAATGACGCAAAACCGGCCGGGCTCATAATCGAACATGGCATCGAGATTGTTTGTCACAACCAGGTCCAGATCTAGAAACAGAACGTCACCTTCCAAATCCGCCAGTGGATATTTCCACATCACCAATTTGCGCCAAGGCAGGTTAATCAGATCAGGTGGTAAATTAATGTCCGGAATGTCTTCGCATTGTACGGCCTTGTCTATGCCTGCGCGGTCATCCGTAAAACAAACAAGCCGCGTAGGGCGGTTGGTCTGCCTTTGGATAGATGTCCACAGACGGTTGACATATTCGCAACCATAGCGCGTGCCCCATTTCATACAAATTATGGTTTGCAACAGGCTCTCCAGATGTTTTGTGACTAATTGAGGTCCCAGTCTTCTTGTTAAGGGCCTTGTTTTCTTATAAAGTTCTAGTCTTCTTGCTTCATCATTTCGTCGCGTAAGGCACGGAATTCTGCGGTTTCGTTCCAGTTGGGCCAGTCACGAGAATTTGCAAGTCCCAAACCAAGTTCATAGAAAATCTCTGTAACTTGTTCGATACCTGTCAAATCCCAACTATTGTCATACTCATCACCCGGTGCATGATAGCGGTTAACCACATAGTCTTCCGTAAATTGCTCGCCGTATTCTTTGCCTTTAACTTCGTGGTCTATGCCAGCATCAGCATATAAGAACGGCACGCCTTTCTTAGCAAGGCTGATATGGTCAGAGCGGTAATAATAGCCGGCTTCTGGCTTCGTATCAGGGATGATATACATGTCTCGTGGTTTGATGATGCTTTCTAATAGACCATCCAGTTCTGAGGCACCGTGTCCGACAACCACTATATCTTTGGTGCGGCCCAAGGGTTGTATGGCGTCTATGTTGATACCTGCGACGGTTTTATTTAAAGGCACTATCGGGTCTTCGCCGTAATATGCTGAACCTAATAAACCGGATTCTTCTGCTGTCACAGCAACGATAAGCACAGAGCGTTCTGCGGGTGCGGCTGCGAACGTCTCGCCGATTTCAAGAATTGCCGCTGTACCGGTGGCATTGTCTACGGCGCCGTTATAAATGCCGTCTTCACCTTCGGGCACGGGTTTTTTACCGAGATGATCCCAGTGTCCCATATACATGATATATTCATCCGGGAATTTTGTGCCTTTGACTACGCCGACAACATTACGGCTTTCTACGGTGCTGATTTTATTGTTGATCTTGGCATTTAATTTAAGCTCGCCCATGGCAATAGGTGTAAAGCCTTTGGTTGCTGCCGCGGTTTTCATAGCATCAAAATCCATACCAGCAGCAGTGAACAAATCCCGAGATGCTTCAACCGTCAGCCAGCTTTCCACAGCCGCGCGTGATGCACCTTTGTCAGGGCGCACCAAATCAATTTGACCACCGGCCCAGCTATCAGAAACCACATTCCAACCATAGCTAGCTGGTTCAGTTTCGTGAACTATAATTACGGCGGCGGCACCTTGTCGTGCCGCTTCTTCGTATTTGTATGTCCAACGGCCATAATAGGTCATGGCATTACCGTTGAACAACGTTTCGTCTTTTGTGGCAAACCCCGGATCGTTGACAAACATAACAACCGTTTTACCTTTGACATCTATGCCTGCATAGTCATCCCAACTATATTCAGGCGCGACAACACCATAACCGACGAAAACCAATTCACTATCTTCAACGCTAACAGAATCCTGATAACGTTTGGTCCAATACACGGAGTTCTGTTGAAACTCATACTCCACTTCGCCAATTTTCATAAATGAGCCGTCTGCAACCGTAGTTTCGGTTAATGTGATAGGCTGAAAGTATGTCCCGTCCTTGCCCATGGGTGCAATGCCAGCGGTTTTCATTTCATCGGCAATGTATTGCGCAGCCATCTGACCACCAATTGTACCAGGAGCACGACCTTCAAAGCGGTCATCAGATAAAGTTTCTATGCGCCTACCGATATCCGCCGCAGAGATGGATGGTATTTCCGGTGTTTTGATTTCCGGATTTGCAGGTGAACAATTTGTAAGCACCAAAGTTGTGCTTGTTAAAAGAAGTGCCGCTAAAGATATTTTTGAAAAGGTCATTCATTTCCCCGATTGATATGATTGCTTGGATAATTTAATTTTTGAGAAAATGCGCTTGTTTCTACGTTTTGGCAAGGGGGTAGTTCACGTAAAGAGGCACATTTGCTATTTTCAATTTACTTCTTGCGGCGCTTGTCCTCATCGGTAATGTGCACCGTTCAATAATAAATAATAATAAGGGTTTTTATGTTTCATCTCTCTCGGCGTATTTTTATCACGACATCTATTATGGCTTTAACGATGGCGGGGTGTGGTGCCGATAAGCCGAGCGTAACGACTGAAGTTAGCCTCCAACCTGAAGTGACTATAGGTGAAACTGCTAATTTAGAAGTAAAGATATTGGCAGATATAGCTCTTAATGGTAGTCACGGCTATGATATCACCCGTTCTTTGACAACAGAAATAGGGCCAAGACTAGCCGGTAGCCCACAAGAAGCTAAAGCAAGACGTTGGGCAAGTGCAAAGTTCGAAGAATTAGGCTTTACCCATATTCGCACAGAACCATTTCCAATTAACGGATGGATGCGCGGGCTAGAAACGGCGCAAATAACCAAGCCATATCAACAAAACCTAATTATCACGGCGCTCGGTGGCTCAGTTGCAACACCTGAAGGCGGCACACAGGCGTCGGTGGCTTATTTTGAGGATTATGAAGCTTTAATTGCTGCGCCTATGGGTAGCCTTGACGGTAAAATCGCTTACATATCTGGTAGGATGATTAAAGACCGCGACGGAGCAGGCTATGGCCCCGCTAATCAAAAACGCAGAAATGGTGCAACAGAAGCCGCAAAACGTGGCGCGCTTGCAGTGCTTATTCGCTCGGTTGGAACGGATAGTCATCGCATGCCCCATACTGGACAGATGCGGTATGACGATACGATCAAAAAAATCCCGATCGCTGCTATGTCTGGCCCCGATGCAGACCAACTCGATAGAATCTTTACCCTCGTGAAAGATACGGGGGAAGATGTAGAAATAAAACTCCGTCTCAATACGCGTGACCTCGGCGAAAAAACTTCAGGCAATGTTATGGCTGAAATTCGCGGTTCGGAAAAACCAGACGAGATTATCCTAATCGGTGCGCATCTCGATAGTTGGGATATGGGCACAGGTGCAATCGACGACGGGGCAGGTGTTGGCATTGTTATGGGTGCGGCACAGGTCTTGTTGGAATCTGGGCTGAAGCCCAAGCGGACTATCCGTGTTGTGCTTTATGGGTCGGAAGAAATTGGAATTGTTGGTGCATTTGCTTATGCAAAAAAGCATGCAGACGAGCTGAGCAAACATGTGATTGCAACGGAATCGGATTTTGGCGCTGGGAAAATTTACGCTATTCAATCCGGGAAAACATTGGCCAATAAAGCGGCTGTTGCTGCAATGGCTCCAGAGTTTAGGTATTTAGGTATTCAGCCTAAAGAAGGTGATACGAACGGCGGCCCGGATATTGGACCGCTTAGTGCTGAGGGTGTTCCGACGGTTAGGCTCAATCAAGACGGAACTGATTATTTTGATTTGCACCATACTCCGGATGATACATTTGATAAAATTGACCCCAAAGCTATGCAACAAAATGTTGCTGCATATGCCACACTGATATGGCTTGCATCAGAAACTGATAATAATTTTAGAGACGAATAAAGTAATTTTAGCGATAAATAAAAGGAGAAACCTATGCATTTTTCAAAAAAAATAGTGGCTATTCTATTAGCAACATCTTTCTTATCAACAAGTGCTCATGCAGAGGACTTAAATGAGTTATACAGGTATTTACACGCAAACCCTGAACTTTCCTTGATGGAAGTAAAAACGGCATCTCTTTTGGCTGGCAAATTAAAAGACTTGGGATTTGAGGTTACCGAAAAAGTAGGCGGAAATGGTGTGGTTGCCGTCATGGAAAACGGCGAAGGTCCAACAGTTATGATCCGCGCTGATATGGACGGACTTCCAGTTGTCGAACAAACAGGTGTTTCATATGCAAGTACCGCCGTAGAGCCAAACCGCGACGGTATAGAAAAGCCAGCCATGCATGCTTGCGGCCACGATATCCACATGACCGTTCAAATTGGCACGGCTGAACGACTAGTAGCAGAAAAAGCAAATTGGTCAGGCACATTAGTCATGATTTTACAACCCGCCGAAGAACTTGGTCTAGG
Source organism: Robiginitomaculum sp. (assembly GCA_021776675.1). Lineage (GTDB taxonomy): Bacteria > Pseudomonadota > Alphaproteobacteria > Caulobacterales > Maricaulaceae > Robiginitomaculum_A. Next base: position 7,552 of record JAJFFM010000085.1, on the reverse strand, counting down.
GGCAGGTATGATGCTGGAAGACGGTTTGTTTTCTCGTTTTCCAAGACCCGATTACAATTTGGCCTTGCACGACAATGCGGCAATGGCAGCTGGCACAGTAGGCATAGTTCCAGGTTATGCTCTTGCCAATGTTGATAGTGTCGATATCACAGTGCGCGGTCTTGGTGGGCATGGAGCCTATCCACACACAACCAAAGATCCAATTGTATTGGCCTCACAAATGGTTGTGGCTTTTCAGACCATAGTTTCACGTGAAACTTCGCCGCTAGATTCAGCAGTTCTCACCGTGGGTTCAATCCACGGAGGTTATAAACATAACGTTATTTCTGATGAAGTTAAATTACAGCTGACTTTGCGCTCTTACAAAGATGCTGTGCGGATGAACACGATCAATTCTATTAAACGTATTGCAGACGGTCTTGGCCGTGCGGCTGGACTACCTGATGATAAAATGCCGATAGTGACAGTTCGCGATGCAGAATTTACTCCAGCTACTTATAATGATCCTGAACTTGCTACCACCGTCAAATTAGCAATCAGTGCAGAAATTGGCGCAGAGAATGTCAAAGACATGGAGCCGGTTATGGGCGGGGAGGACTTTGGTGCATTTGGTCGTGTCGACCCAAAGATTCCGAGCTTCCTGTTCTGGTTAGGTGCTGTTGATCCCGAAGTGGTTACGGCTGCGCAAAAGAACGACACAACTCTGCCATCTTTACATTCGCCGTTCTTTGCACCTGACTACGAACCAACAATAGAAACCGGTGTGGCAGCTATGACTGCTGCTGCTCTTGATTTACTGAAAAAGGAATAACTTTTATGGCTTTGCCCAAAATATTACAGGACTTGGAACTGCCCGTAATTGCGGCGCCTATGTTTATTGTCTCTGGCCCTGAATTGGTTATTGCCCAGTGTAAGGCAGGGATTGTTGGTTCATTTCCAGCACTAAACGCCCGTCCTGCTGACCAGCTTGAGGTTTGGATAAAGCGGATTAAAACCGAGCTTGCTGATTACCAAAAAGCCAATCCGGATAAAAAAATTGCACCGTTTGCGGTCAACCAAATTTGTCATATGTCCAATACGCGCTTGCAAGAAGACATGGAAACTTGTGTGCGAGAACAAGTGCCGATTATCATTACGTCATTACGTCCACCAAAAGTTATCATTGATGCCGTACATTCATACGGCGGTATTGTGCTGCACGATGTGATCAATATCCGCCACACTAAAAAAGCCCTGTCTGAGGGTGCGGACGGCATTATTGCCGTTTGCGCCGGGGCAGGTGGACATGCCGGTTTGTTGTCACCTTATGCATTGGTGCCGGAAATCCGTGCATTCCACGACGGACCTTTAATGTGCTCCGGTTCTATTTCTACTGGCGGCAGTATTTTGGGGGCGCAAGCCATTGGGGCGGATTTGGCTTATATGGGTACACGGTTTTTTGCGTGTAAGGAGGCAAATGCCCCCGAAGCTTATAAACAAATGATTATTGATTCGGCTGGGCAAGACGTTGTGTATTCATCCTTGTTTACAGGTATACACGGGAATTATTTGAAAGGCTCCGTGAGCGCCGCTGGTCTTGATCCGGAAAATTTACCATCTGCTGATAAAACGGCAATGAACTTTGGGTCTGGCGGTTCGGATGCAAAAGCGTGGAAAGATATCTGGGGTTCAGGACAAGGTGTTGGTAGTATCCATAATGCACCAAGTGTTGCCGATATTGTTGCAGAGCTAAAATCAGAATACGAAGAAGCTAAACAGCGTTTGTGTATTGGTTAGGTGAAATTGGCCAGAACTAATGTTTCCCTTTATGCTTTCAAAAACAAGTTAGCTAGTTACTGCTAAATTTTAAGGATAGTGTTGCTTTCGTCATTGCATTTTTTATGCAATTGATGTTATTTGTTACTGGCTATTTAGGCAAATGACCTTGAGGGAGGACATTTACAAATCGAGTAATCGAGCATTACGCACTAACAGATAAAACGGCAATTAACCGCCGTATGTAATTAATCATTCCAAGAAGGGGATATTTATATGTCTAATATTATAGGAAGTATAACAGGCTGCGGTATATGGCCATTGCTTGTAGGGGCAATTATCGGGTTGATACTCGGTTTTATTATTTGGGGTCGCAAGTCACATGTTGGCGATTTGACCAGTGAAGGCGAAGGGCAGCTTCGTGCAGAGGCTGATAGTCTTCGTGCCCGTGTAAATGAACTTGAAGGTGAAACCGGTGAGCTGAAAGGCAAATTATCAGAAGCATCCGCTGATGCTACATCTGACGTTGCTGCTTCGGGTGATGATGATGAAACATATGCTCTTGAATGGCGTAACCGTTATTTAGCCGCTCGAGTTAAATATCTTGAGGGCCGCATTTCTGAAACACCCAAAGCTGCTGCCAAGAAAAAACCAGCAGCCAAGAAGCCTGCTGCTAAGAAACCTGCAGCCAAGAAAAAAGCACCAGCTAAAAAAGTTGTAAAGAAAGCTGCTCCAAAAAAAGCCGCTCCCGCTAAGAAGGTTGTCGCTAAAAAAGCCGTTGCGAAAAAAGCACCTGCAAAGAAAACAGTAGTAAAGAAAGCTCCGGCTAAAAAAGCTCCCGCTAAAAAAGCAGTTTCTCCGAACGCAAAATATCTGGCTGAAGTTCGTAAATATGATGCGAAGGCGAGTGCTAAAGTGGTCGATAATATTGTCAAATATTGCGGTATTGCTCTACGCAGTCGCGACTCGTCATTGGTCGCTTGTTCAGACGAGAAAGAGTTAAACACTGTTGCAACTGGTTTTTGTACAAAGAAGCTTGGCATGAAAAAAGGCCAAAAAGAACTTGTCAAAGACGTGTGTGGACAAATGAAAGGGCAGCGCTTTAAAAACCGTGTTACCTTCTATTATCTGTGTGCGAAATCTGCTCGTAAGATGACAGTCTTTAAATAATCGAAAGCCTTTCCCAAATTATAGTTATAAAAGCCCGCCATTTGGTGGGCTTTTTTTGTTTCTGATTACCAAAATTTAGTCTCTATGAAAAACTTATCCATGGTTTTCGCAAGTGCCGTATTCTTGCATCATGACAGTAAACCTATATATCCAAACTACCAAGGTAAAGACTGCTGATAGTTTCCCGACTAATACATATTGGGATGCGAATCGTTGGCCAAATTTCTCGCTTACAGAAATGGCCTGTCGTCATTGCGGTGAAGCTTATCATTGGCCTGAATTTATGGACCGATTGCAGCAAGCTCGGGTCTTGGCGGCAAATCCGTTTCGTATCCACTCTGCCCATAGATGTTCATTACATAATGCCCGCATCGGTGGGGCGCCTTTATCCCAACATTTAAAACTAGCGGTGGACATTGGTCTTACGGGACATGACCCGCGTGCTCTTTATCAAACTTGTAAAGCGGCTGGCTTTACGGGTTTCGGTTTTTATCAAACATTCCTCCACATCGACCTTGGGCCTAAGCGCTCTTGGTACGGCAACAAAAAGGCAAAACAATTATGGTAAATTTACTAAGCGTCGGCGTTGACGCAATTGCAGGCGGCACATTCGGTATTCTCGGGACTGCACTGGGACGTGTCGCATCCTATTTCGAACGCAAGCAAACATTCCGCCAAGAAGAAAAACGTTGGGGGCATGAATTGCAACTCCACGAGCTACAAATGCGGGCCAATAAACAAGAGACCGAAATGGAATTGGCTATTACGGCTCAAAAAGGCTCTTGGGACGGATTGCGGGCTTCTCTTGACGCAGATGCGAATATCGGCACAGCGGCGCAGTGGGTCATCAACGTCCTGCGCCTAGTTCGGCCTTCATTAACGCTGCTGCTTTGGCTGATTACCGCGTGGGTATTTTCCCGCACCCAAGACGGGGATATTGCTAATGCTGCCGTGTTTGCTGCGACTGCGGCAACCCTGTGGTGGTTCGGTGATAGAGCGCCAAAACCAAAGCCACCTGTTTTAGGCGGCTAAATTAGCGATAGAAAATATGCTAATCAGCAAAATGGCAGAGAGTAAGAAGATACTGTAGAGCGCGCTAACAATTATAGTTGTCATAATTGTTTTAAACCAACCCCGGTTAAACATGCGCTTAAGTGATAGTGGAAGGTAGACCATAAACATTATCACCAAGGCTTTGGCAACAAAACTGCCCGGTAATATTTTTGCTAGTATCACTGCAAACAACAAGGTCATAAAAAACACAGCATGAATATACATTGCGTGGATGAGATGATCGTAGAGGAGTGCCGTGGGGCCACGAATAAATATGGCACCTATTATCATGGCGAACGGCACCATAAAAAACATGACGCGCGGCAGCCATGTATTAAAGGCTGCATTAAATTTCTTAGGGCTTTTTAGAAAAATCTGAAAAGCCTCGAGCGGCTCTTCTTGTGCGCTAATGTCTTTATTAGTGTCTATATTGGGTTCTATACTTGGCTCTATATTAGGATCTATATTAGGATTTGTGGACTTATTGTCAGTTTGTATGGTTTTAAGGAAATCCTCCGTAACCGTATCGTCTGAAAGGCGTTCGAAAGTTTTTTGCGACTGAAAAAATAAAGGCCTAATATTGTAGTTATCTAATAATGATTTTGAACTTTCACTGACAATGCCTTCACTGACTATACTTTCACTGGCTATGTCCTCTACTTTTTTTAAATCAGTAGCCTCAACTTCTGCTTTTGGTTGAATGGATAGGGCAAACAGGTTTGTTTCTGTGATCGCCAGAAAACCAAAAAACATGAAACTGACGGCTAAATAGACGCGAATAGGCGGGGAATAAATGGTCCGTGCACCATTGGCATAGGCATGGGCTACTTCACCCGGTTTGAGTAATAAAACCCCCCAAGTACGCCACAACCGGCTTTCGAATGCAAAAATTCCGCCAAGGCTTTCCCCGATAAGCCGCCACAAGGATCGACGTAGGTCATCATTTTTCTGACCACAATTTCCACAATATATGTGTTCAACTTTGGCCCCGCAAGATTGGCACTCCTCAGATGTATTCGCATCGGGCACTGGTTTTTTATCGCCTGCTACAGCGGCTGCAAGGATTATGCCTTCTTCGGTTTCGCCTAAATCTGTACTCATAAACTCCCCTGAACAGAATTACTTTTATATTCAACTAATTGCATATAAAAGCATTGTGCCTCACGTATCTATAGATTAACGTAGCAAAAAACACAGGATGACACAATGTACTCAGGACAAAGTATCGCAATTACAGGTGCGGGGGGCGGTATTGGTCGGGCCATGGCCGAAAAATTTATTGCCGAGGGTGCAAAGGTTGCCATCTCAGATATCAATCAAGAACTCGTTGAAAAAACTGCGGCTGAAATTGGCGCTTCAGCATTTGTTTGTGATGTCGCCAGAGAAGAAGATATAGCGGCCTTCATAAAAGCTGCAGAAGCTGCAAATGGCCCCATTGATGTATTTGTCTCCAATGCTGGCGTCGGATTTCCTGACGAGCCGGGCGGTCATGCTGCTGGTGGTTCCAATGAAAGCTGGGAGCTTAGCTGGCAAATTAATGTAATGTCGAGTGTATATGCTGGGCGCTCATTAATTCCGGGTTGGAAAAAGCGCGGGCAAGAGGGAGTAAAGGGACGGTTTGTTGTTGTTGCATCTGCGGCAGGATTGCTGGCACAAGTTTACTCTGGCTCATATACTACAACTAAACATGCAGCGGTTGGGTTTGCCGAATATATGGCAATTATGCATAAGAATGACGGCATCAAAGTTCACTGTATTTGTCCGCAATACGTCAAAACCAATATGACCAAGGGGATGGCTGAGATCAAAGAGGGCCCGGATAAGCATTTGGAGCCATCAGATGTCGCGGACAGCCTGTTTGCTGCTATGGCAAAGGATGAGTTTTTAGTGTTACCGCATCCTGTAATCAAAGATTATTTTCAGGCCAAAGCAGCCGATCATGATCAATATATCGGCGGTATGGCTTACCGGGCAAAATCAATGGATAAGGGACATATTCCTAATCTGTAGGATTTCTAAATTATATGACCAAAATTAACTGGAGAGAAAAATGGCAAGATTTGATTTAACGGGCAAAGTAGCTCTTGTCGCAGGTGCAAGCCGCGGTATTGGTGCAGCAATTGCACACGGTATGGCGGAGCAAGGTGCCCACGTCATCTGTACTTCACGTAGGGTTGAAGATTGCCAAAAAATAGCCGACGAAATAATAGCAAACGGCGGTAAGGCCAGCGCTATGACATTGCATTTAGGTGTAATGCAAAACCTTGATGATGCCATTGCCAGCATTGCGGCTGCGCATGGTCGGTTGGATATTCTGATCAACAATGGCGCGACCAATGTATTTTACGGGCCTGCTCATGAATGTCCGCAAAGTGCCTATGACAAGACTATGGAAGTTAATGTTAAGGGGCCTTATTTCCTAACGGCCAAGGCTATTCCGTTGATGATAAAAAGCGGCGGCGGCGCAGTTGTAAATGTCGCCAGTATTGATGGACTTAACCCCGGCTTACTCCGCACGGTTTACGGCATGACCAAAGCGGCCATCATAAACATGACCAAGGGCTATGCCAAAGAATATGGCCGTAAAAACATTCGCGTGAATGCATTATTGCCGGGATTTACAGATACTAAATTGGCGAGTGCGCTAAAAGAAATGCCGGGTATGGACCGTTTTATGCAAGAAAATCTGGCTATCGCCCGCATGGCACAACCAGAAGAAATGGTCGGCGCGGTTTTGCTAATGGTCTGCGATGAAGGTTCTTATATTACGGGTGAAAGCATAGTGGTTGACGGCGGTATGACGATTTAATGGATACTAACCCAACCATAGCGGTTCGTGACGGCGAAGAGTTGGATATAGAAGCCGTAGATGCGGTTTTGAAGGCTGCTGTTCCTAATTTGATGGGCAAGCCGACCGTCAAACAATATGCGAGCGGTGCGTCCAACCTTACCTATGCGCTGGATTATCCTGATAGACGGTTGGTTATGCGCCGTCCACCATTTGGCACCAAGCCAAAATCTGGCCATGATATGCACCGGGAATATCGGGTGATGACGGCACTAAAACCAGTTTTCTCCGCCGTGCCCCAAACTCTCTATTACACAGATGATACGGGTATAATTGGTGCGGAGTTTTATGTGATGGAACGGGTTGAAGGACATCTTATCCACAATAAAATTCCGAAAGAATGGGCAGGTGACTACGGATGGGACGAAACTAAATCCCGCAAGCTTTGCATTTCATTTTTTGATAAACTGATTGAACTGCATCAGGTCGATTACAAAGCCATCGGCCTCGAAGATTTCGGCCGCCCTGTTGGTTATGTGGAGAGGCAAATTCTGGGTTGGAATAAGCGTTACGAGAAGGCGCTCACGGATGATGTAGATGCGTTTGAAGATGTGCGTGACTGGCTTGATGCCAACCGTCCTAAAGTTGACCAAAAAAACGGAATGCGTGCGGCGATATTGCACGGAGATTTCCGCATAGATAATCTGATATTGGATATGAATGATCCAACCAAAATCAATGCACTTCTCGATTGGGAAATTTCTGCGCTGGGGGATCCGTTGATGG
>JAJFFM010000084.1 GCA_021776675.1 Robiginitomaculum sp. | reverse complement strand
ATGTTAACACTGTCGTGCCGCGTTATTGTTGAAGTATCACTAGATTAAGTGAACTTTAAATTCACAAATCTCACACTCATGAAGGGTTAATGAAACGAACCCCAATGGATTCGTTGCCACGCCAAACAAGACTGCATTTTTTGGTGGTGTTGTCGTTAGTAAATTTCAAAGTAAAAACATCTGGTATCTCTACAACATGCTTAGTCTCTATTCGCGCTCCGTCCTCTGACATGTCACGTAAAATCGCATCATAGGTGCAATACCCATTGTTAAAAATAATCTGTACATTTTTAAATTGACGTGATCGTGGTGAGGTTTTTCGTTGATTTTCGAAATGTCTTGGTGGAGAAGGTGGCGGAAGGTCCCTGACTTTTAGTGCCTCTATTACCTCTCTTTGACCGAATGTTTTTGCTTTTTGTACCATGCTTTTTCTCTCATCTTGATCTTGTAGTATTTATTTGTATGATTATTTTTATCCCGTCGATTGCATCCGTTCATTCAGTGTCGGAATATCAAATACGGGCGTTGCATTATGTGCATAACTGATATGTGCGACGATGGATTGGGATAAAGGAGTGCCAGGCAGAAGAGCTGTTCTACGATCAGCAGTATAGATAACTTGTTCATCGGTGCTCTTAAGCATCTTACATGTTTTTTGATGTCCAGGGAGCTGTGCGTTAGCTCCGAATTTTTTACCTTGCATAGTGCCACTCAGAGCAATGTTGACACAGATTTCACCAATAACGCCTTCTGCCGTAATAAAGAATGGGGAATTGGAGGCGATCATAATTTTCGCCTGACCATTGTCTTGTGCCGTCTGTCCAATTACTACTTTTTGTGGAATGATGTATTCCATTTGATAGCTTGATTGTGCATAGGATGGACTAAATAATAAAAATAATAAGGGGCTTGCGGCAATGGTTGCTTTGAGATGTTTCAGTCGACGAACATAGCTCCCAGGGGGGCCATTTCTTGTTAATAGGGTTAATAATATGTTGAGCATACAGCTTCTCCATTATACTATTTTCCCATATTAATTTATCTCTCTTCCCATATTTATTTATCAATTTAACATAAGTGAAATGTCCTAATTTCTCCTTAAAAAGCTAGATAAATTCACTTTCCTACAAGTGTATCATTAGCCTTATCAAATCAATTTTGCGTGCCACACAAGCAAGCAATCTGCCACGCTTACGCAGCGAGTGTTTTTATTTTCCTACTTTCAGATTTATTAATGTAATTGGCAACATCGTGTGCCGGCAGCGGTTTTGAAAAGTAGTAGCCCTGTCCGTAGTCACACATTAAACCAGTAAATAAGCTTTTTTCTTTTCGAGTCTCAATGCCTTCTGCAATCGTGCTTATGTTTAACTTCTTTGTTAAGCCTATAATGGAATTTACAATGTGATATTTTTTCTGACTACTCAAAGAGTTAGTTACGTAAGATTTATCAAGTTTAACAGTAGTTATCGGTAGATCCATTAAATGAGATATAGAAGAAAAACCGGTTCCAAAGTCGTCTAAAACAATTGACATACGTGCTTGTTGCAAGCGGTTTAAACATTCAAGAATATACTGGTTTTGTGAGTTAAGAACGAAATTTTCAGTAATTTCTATTGCGTACTCACTGGGCTCCAAGCCATTCTTCTGCAATTCACTTAATAGATAAAGGGGAAAGGCGGGGTCTAATAAGTTTACTGTTTCAACATTTATGCCAACTTGGTTAAAGTTAACGCCATTCCTTTTCCACTTGGCCATATCCTTGCAGATACGTTCGTGCATGACATATGCAATCTTTGCGCTAAGTTCGGGGACTTTAAATACATCACCAAAGTCTTCCGGGGATAACATTCCGCGTTCTTTATGATCCCAGCGCACTAAAGCTTCTAACGAACACACTTTATGTGTTTTGAAATTAATTATTGGTTGATAAAATGGGACTATCTCATCCCCTGACAATGCAGTTTTAAATTCATTTAAAAGGTTGGATTTTTGATCATATTGCTTTGCTATTTTGCTGTTAAATACCTTAACATTACTTGTAGAAACCTTAGCTTTATAAAGTGCTAAATCAGCAAATTTCATAAGCTTGGATTTACTTTGCGCATGCCTTGGAAAATGAGCTATGCCAGTACTAAAACCAACCGGAATAATACGTCTGTCATGTTCAATTTTCATTGTGTTTAATTTCATACCATTGAGCGCACTCAATTTATATTTTGAAAAATCACTAATTACAGCAAATTCATCACCACCTAACCTCGCTACAAAACTTTCCTTGCCAAAAATAGTTTGAAAATGGCGTACAGCCTTAATTAAAACTTCATCACCAAATAAGTGCCCATGAAAATCATTAAGTTGTTTGAAGCCATCCAGATCAATTATGAGGAGAGAAAATGGGTTTACTGGGTTTCCATTAATGAGGCTATTTATTTTTTCCTGAAAGCTGTGACGATTATGTGCGCCTGTTAAAATATCGTGGTTTGCTCTGTAAGTGATTACCTCATTTGCTGTAATAGTTTCTAATGCCGCACTGAAAAGAGAGCTAAAAATAGTAAAAATATCAATCAAATCATTTTTATAATTTGGCTCCACATTCGTAGTCAAATTCAATAACCTTGATACTTTTTCATTCTTAAAAATAGGAATAGACCATGTATAATTCACCTCACCTTTTTGCGAGTTTGTTTTTTCTATATCATCTAAATTAGAGTGAAATAGTGTCTCTTCCGAGTTAACCACGTGTGTCAATAGGTTTTTGCGCATAGGAAAATCAATTTTTACTGATGAAAATTCTCCATTGTCACATCCATAGGTCAGTGTGAATATTTGCTGTTTATTGTCTACTACGACATAACTCATTTTATGCGCAGACAAGTTGCCTGAAAAAAAATCAAACGCGATTTGCAGTAAGTTTTCCTCGGTTTTTGCGTGGGATAATTGCATGGAAATATCCGTAAGCATTTTAAGCCTTGCAGCATGTGTGTTTATACGGCTTTGTGAGCTACCGATTGTTTTGATGAAATGTAATTTTTCGAGGGCGGCTGAAACAAGTAAAGCAATTGTTTCAAAAACCTTCTTTGTGTTTTTGTTATACACATTTTTTGTATTACTTGCCACATTGATTGTGCCGATAGCTTGCCCTCTAATATAGATCGGTGTCGTCATACCCGTTACATAACCTAATTTACTAAAGGCTCCGCAATAAGCCTTGGCTGCGCATGTGGGGCATTTTTTATTCGGGTACTCAGTGACATAGGTGCCTTGCTTTAACAAAGCAAATCCAGAAGCGGTTTTATCCGTTTGGAGGGTTTGTGTTACAGGACGTGTATTTTCCTCGTGAGTAACTTCTTTCCCGGAAAGCTCGTATTTTTTTAGCGTTTTATTGGCCTCGCCCAAGAGTGAAATACTAGTATGATCTGTATGAATTAGACTGGGAAGTTTCAATTCAATATAGTCGAAAACGCATTTTTGCGTTTTACATTTGTTTATCCCAAACATAAATTTGTTTAAAAGGCTCAGCCTTTTGACAACTCCAATGGTTTGCCTTTTTTTCATTCCATTCACCTAGCGCAACTGGTTACATAACAATGCCCAGATATCTATTTTTACTTTTTCTTTTTACTTTTTCTTTTTACGCATCTTTTGAAGCGTTTATCTGGGTTTTTTATTTTCTCTGCTTTTGCAACTAAATTGCCTGTGCATTGAACTTTTGCACTTGTATTCCTTCCGATATCCGTCACGCTCGTAATAAGGCTTACACCTATTAAAGCTGCGATGATGGCATATTCGATAGCCGTGCCACCGGCCTTGTTTTGGCTAAAATGCAGTAGGTTATTTTTACAAAACTTCACTACATCCCCCTTTGGAATAATTTTATTAGATAAATTGGGACGAGAAATAAGTTGATGGTGAATAAACTTATTTCTCGCCTGTAAGAATAGTTGGAATATGGGAAACCTCTATTCATACACTTACTGCCAATTTTATAGTAGCTTCACCTCTGAAAGGTGTGTAGGACATGCTACCATGAGTGGTATATATGATAAATAAGTTGATAAATAATTAAAGGGCGTAAAAAAGGTAATAAAAACAAATAGATGAAAATTCACCAAAATCGTTAAAGTTGCAACCAATTAGATGAATGTTCAACAAACTCCTAAAATACCTTTGGTTTAATAGGATTTAGCAGAGCACAAACTTTGTAAATTTTGCAAAATCTTCTTATTTAATTGGATGCGTTAGTGACATCCATATCTCCGCCAGCCGTTTCTAGTATAAAAAGCCTCGCGAGTATAACTTGTTAAATGGGTGAGTAATGGGGCTGAAACATTTTAATTTGTATTTTGTATCAGGCCAACTATTGTTAGTTTAAGGTTTATAGTGGGTACATTTTTTGTATTAACTAAAAATTATACAATTTGATTAAAAGTTAAATGACACTAAAACTAGCTTTGGGGAGCGTAGACCACGAGGTAAGTATGGATTATCGAATTTATCCTTCTGTCGTTTATAGCACAAAAACACATATTGCCCCCGCGGCCGACGTCTACACAATGGTTGGTCTCATCAATCAAATAACGAATGGTTATAACGGGTTACTCAGCGCCCATGTTTTACCTCATGTTACACATAATACTAAAATACGTAATCGCGAGGCTTTAGTCATAAGATATCTTTTTGCCACTGACGACGAGGTTGCAGCACATAAAATTGCCAAAGGCACTGGGTTTGATGCGGCAACGGTTAGTCGATCTATATCCAGATTAATTAGATTAGGTATGGTTGAAAAAAAGATGTCGCTCAGGGATAAGCGGACAAGCCTTATAAAGTTGAGCGCAGCTGGCAGAAAAATTGGCAGCTCACTAGCTGAAACATCCTCGAAAATCTATGAGTGCCTAAAAGACAACACCGAATTAAATATAACAATTGATGAATATGAACAGTTTTTAAAAACCTCAAAGAAGTTTTTGGGCAGAATTGAAGCAATAGATCAGGCTTGCTCAGTTCTAGATAAAGAGTTTTGTAAAAGTTGCATCCAAGC
>JAJFFM010000083.1 GCA_021776675.1 Robiginitomaculum sp. | reverse complement strand
GTATATTTCTTATCTGATAAGAAACACACCCTCTTGGGAAAAGACGCCCCCAGAACACTTACCTTCTGGGAAACAGTAAGGATTATCTATGTCTGAATTTTCTCCCCGCGAAATTGTCTCTGAACTGGACAAGCATATTGTCGCACAGTCCGACGCCAAGCGCGCCGTAGCCATTGCGCTGCGTTCACGTTGGCGGCGTAAACATGTGCAGGGCGAATTGCGCGACGAGATCACACCGAAAAACATCCTTATGATTGGCCCGACCGGTGTTGGTAAAACCGAAATTTCCCGAAGGCTAGCAAAATTGGCCCATGCGCCGTTTCTAAAAGTCGAAGCCACAAAATTCACAGAGGTCGGCTATGTAGGGCGCGACGTTGAACAAATCATCCGTGACCTCGTAGAAATCGCTATCACCCAAACCCGCGAGACGCGGCGCAAAGACGTAGAGGCCGCCGCAGAAAAGTCCGCTGAGGACCGTATTCTTGATGCCCTCGTCGGCGATAGCGCAGGCGAAGCTACGCGCGATAAGTTTCGGCAAAAATTACTAAATGGTGATTTGGACGACACAGAAGTTGACCTTGATCTGGCTGATAACAGCTCTCCGTTTCAAGGCTTTGAAATCCCGGGTCAACCGGGCGCATCTATGGGCATGATGGAACTGGGCAGTATTTTCGGCAAAGGCGGCAAAACTAAAACCGTCAAAATGAAGGTCAAAGACGCCTATGCGCCTTTGCTGGCCGACGAAGCCGATAAAATGCTCGACGAAGAAACCTTGGTCAAAACCGCCATTGGTCTCGTGGAAAATGACGGCATAGTGTTCTTAGACGAAATAGATAAAATCACCGTGCGCAGTGATGCTAGCGGCGGACAAGTTTCTCGCGAAGGCGTGCAGCGCGATCTACTTCCTTTAATCGAAGGCACCACAGTCACCACTAAGCACGGGCCGGTAAAAACCGACCATATTTTGTTCGTGGCGTCCGGCGCATTTCATCTTGCTAAACCATCTGACATGCTGCCTGAACTACAAGGTCGGCTCCCCATACGGGTCGAACTTCGCGCCCTAACACGCGCAGATTTCGAACGTATCTTAACAGAGCCAGAAGCCTCCCTAATTAAACAATACACCGCCTTGATGGCCACAGAAAATGTGACGCTCACATTCACCGAGGGTGGCATCAAAGAGATCGCCAAAATTGCCGCCGATGTGAACGCTAGTGTTGAAAATATTGGCGCACGGCGTCTGCACACGGTTATGGAACGCCTGCTTGATGATATCAGCTTTACCGCATCTGATAGAGACGGCGAGAGCATAGAAATCGACACAGATTATGTGCGTAAACATGTAGGCGAGCTGGCGACTAACACCGACCTGTCCAAGTTTATTTTATAGCTGCCGCATATGTACCCGCACGCGACGAAAGCTTGACGAGCGCTTGACGAAAGCTTGGTGGCAACCTACATCACAATTATGACACTTAGACCTATATTGACCGTACCTGATCCAGTGCTGAAGCAGCGATCCAAACCTGTTACCGAGGTAACGGACGAGACGCGTAAGCTAATGGATGATATGTTGGAAACCATGTACGCCGCGCCCGGTATCGGTTTGGCGGCGGTGCAAATTGGTGTGCCGCTGAATATAATCGTTATGGACCTGGCTAAAGAAGACGACGAACCCAAACCGCAATATTTCATCAACCCGGAAATTTTAGACCTCGTAGAAGAGCAAAAACCTTACGAAGAAGGCTGTTTATCCGTCCCCGATGTTTACGATGAAATTGACCGTTCCGCGCGCGTGAAAATCCGTTATCTAGATTATCACGGCAAAGAAATTACCGAATGGGCAGAAGGATTATACGCCGTCTGTATTCAACACGAAATGGATCACTTAAACGGCGTGTTGTTCATTGATTATCTGTCGCGTCTCAAACGCAACCGCGCCGTCAAAAAAGTACAGAAGGCAGAGAAGTTAAAAGAGGCCGGATAGTGTCTTTACGCGTTGTCTTTATGGGTACGCCGGATTTTGCCGTCCCGTCCTTGTCCGAAATTCTGGCTGCGGGTTATGATGTAGTGCGGGTTTATACCCAACCACCGCGCAGGGCGGGACGCGGCAAATCCCTAACCAAAAGCCCCGTGCATCAGTTCGCAGACATTATGGGCATTCCGGTGCAAACGCCAGAAAGTTTTCGTAAACCAAGTGTGATAGACGCGTTGGAGGATTTAAACGCAGATGTGGCCTGTGTGGTGGCTTACGGTCAAATTCTGCCTAAGCGCGCTTTGGCCGCCCCCAAATATGGTTGCTTAAATTTACACGGCTCTAAATTACCCCGTTGGCGCGGTGCCGCACCCGTACAGCGCGCCATCATGGCGGGCGACACAGAAACAGCCGCCCAGATTATGCAAATGGGCGTAGGGCTGGATACTGGGCCTATATTACTATCCGAAATCATCCCTATTCGCAGCAATGATAATGCGGCTAGTTTGTCGGAGCGCATGTCGCGCATAGGGGCTAGTTTATGGCCACGCGCTTTGGCGGCTCTTGAACGCGGTGCATTGATAGCGGCCGAGCAAGAGGGCGAACCAACATACGCCGCCAAAATAGACAAATCCGAAGCACGGTTGGATTGGAACAAGCCTGCACAAGAGTTGGAATACCATATCCGTGGCCTGTCTCCGTTTCCGGGGGCTTGGTGCGAACTACCCAATAATAGTGGGAATGGACGCAAAAACCTTGAGCGGGTCAAAATACATTTAGCACAAGTCGAAGATGGTAGAGGTCAAGCCGGAACCACGCTTGACGATAAATTGTTGATAGCAACAGGCGTAGGCGCATTACGTTTACTCCGCCTGCAACCCGCAGGTAAATCCGTCATGGACGCAGAAGATTATTTGCGCGGACGCCCCGTTGATGCGGGCGTAGAATTAACATGACCCGCTATAAGCTAACCATAGAATATGACGGTGGGCCGTATTTTGGTTGGCAACGCCAAAAAGACCAACCCAGCGTGCAACAAGCTATCGAAGAAGCCTGCAAAGCTCTGGACGGTAAACTACCGACATTATTTGGCGCGGGGCGAACCGACAGCGGTGTGCATGCCTTGGGGCAGGTGGCGCATGTGGACCTCATCAAAGGCATCCGCGAAGATAAAGTCCGCGACGGGCTCAACTATCATCTTTCTGATCACCCCATCACAATATTAGACGCGCAGGTGGTGGATGATGAATTCCATGCTCGTTTCAATGCAATATCACGTACATATTTATACCGTATCATAGACCGCCGCCCGAAACTGGCATTGGATAAAGGTCGGGTTTGGCGATTACCGGTTAAGCTTGATGCGGACATGATGCACCACGCGGCGGGCGGCTTGCTCGGTGAGCACGACTTTACCACATTTCGCGATAAACGCTGCCAATCGAAATCGCCAATAAAAACTCTGGACGAATTAACGGTTACGCGCGTTTTTACAAAGATAGGGGGGGCAGAAATACATATCCACGCCAAAGCCCGCTCATTCCTGCACAGACAAATCCGCTCCATTACAGGCACACTAGTCGAAGTTGGTATGGGGAAATTGACGGCCCAAAATGTCGCCGAAGCTCTTGCATCTCGTGACCGCACTGCCTGTAGTCCCGTAGCACCTCCGGACGGTTTGTATTTAATGGCGGTTGGGTATTCTGAGGGTTACGAAGGAGAAGTTGGAGAATGAAACTAATAATGCCAAAAGCTTTATTTATTATTTGTACAACTATCATTTTTTCCGCCTGCTCCACTGTTGACACTCACCTACCTGTCCCGACCACCACCGCGCTTGACCACGAAGCAGAGATCCAAGAAACGCAGGCGTTTACGCGCTATCTAAATATGCGCGAACGGCTGGATAAAGTCAGCGCACCTATCCTTAAGCGAAATGCGGAGCTGTGTGTAAAAACCAGAAACGATTTTGGTATCATTACCCACACTAAAAAGTCTTACCCTAAACATTTACGCAGCGCAGCACAGAGGCGCTTGGAGGCGGGCGAAACGCACTCCGTGCTATTTGTCCGAGACGGCAGTCCCGCTAGCGACGCGGGGATTAAGAGCGGCGATACTTTAATCGGCGACAAAGACAAACCTATTTCCGCCCGTGATAAAAGCTTGGCCCGTGATAAAAGCATGGAACGTGAAAAAAATCAGGAAGGTGCACGCACCCTCCATATCCGCCGTGCAGGTGAGGACATGAATATCAAAGTGACGGGCGAGATATTTTGTGATTACGCAGTTGCGCTTAAAATGTCGGGCGCGGTCAATGCTTATGCCGACGGTAAATCAATTGTCGTGACCACCGCCATGATGGACTTCGCAAAAAGTGACCATGAGCTAGCCTTAGTGATTGGGCATGAGCTAGCCCACAACACTATGAAGCATGTCCGCAAAGCTATTTGGAACACGGTCATTTCCGGTCTTGCCACACGCACCACAAGGCCGTTTGAGGCCGAGGCTGATTATGTCGGCTTGTATTATATGGCGCGCGCAGGATACAAATTGGACGGCGTCGAAGATTTCTGGCGTAGGCTCGGGGTTAAGCATCCCAAAAGCATAGTGCGCGCAAAAACCCATCCGGTGACACCAAAACGGCTTTTGGCCATCCGTATGACAGCAGAAGAAATAGAAACCAAGCGGACGG
>JAJFFM010000082.1 GCA_021776675.1 Robiginitomaculum sp. | reverse complement strand
TGCATAACTGGTTGCACCGCTAACAGCGAAAATTAATACGGGTATAACCAGAGGGATAGTCAGCAGAACCAGTAAAAAACCACCTCCCTTAAACCCGACCAAACAAGCCCCCGAAAATGCACCGTAACAAATAAGGGCAGGACTTGCGGCAAGCATAGAAACAAACAGACCAATCAATACTGAAATGTGCAAATCAAACAGCAAAGCCGCCAAGGGTAGGGCAATGATGAGCGGTAAAATACTAAGTAGCCAATGGGCGATAACCTTTGCCAAGACATAGGAGTTCATGGACATAGCTGATAATTTGATATGCTCCAAACTACCGTCTCTTGCATCACCCTCAAATAGATGTTCGAACGAAAACAGTAATGAGAACACCATGGCCAGCCAGATGAGTGCCGGCGCCAAGGGCCGTAATGTCTGAAATTCGCCGCCAAGGGCAATTGCAGACAAGGACAGAAACACTGCAAAAAACACCAAACCCATCAACCATGCGCCGCCGGAGCGCAGTGCAATACGGATGTCGCGCAGAATTAATCCTCGATATCTATCCATTAGAGGCTCCATTAAGGGTGAGCACCCGTGTGTTCTGACCAATTTTTCTAGGTGCCGTATGGGAGGCAATCAAAGCACAGCCACCTGATTTTACATGTTCAGCCACTAATGCATGAATAACATCTTGTCCTTTCATATCCATAGCAGCGGCAGGTTCGTCCAATATCCACAAGCTGGCTTGTTTGATGAGTAACCTTGCCAACGACAATCGTCGGGACTGACCTGCAGATAACCCTTTGGCCCGTAGACGTTCTTGCGCACTCAGACCAACTTGTTCCAAAGCTTGTTTTGGAGAAATAGAAGTCTTAAAAGTCGATTGCCAAAACTGTAGGTTCTCCAGTGCAGTCAAATTTGGTTTGTGAGCGTCGTGATGTCCTTGATATCCGGTGTGCGAAGAAATATGTTTGTGGACATCCTGTCCGCGCCAAAGTACTTTTCCGCCTTCAGGACGCAATAACCCGGCGATACATTTGAGCAATGATGTCTTGCCAATGCCGTTACTGCCTGCAACCCAAACAGTATCACCTTTTGCCATTGAAAAGGATAAGTTTTCGATCAGCAAATTATCACCGCGGGATATGGCTAGGTCACTCACTTCTAGTATGGTGGAATTTTTAGGCGTAGTCTGCATGATAATTTGTATATACTCATTTACCCAAAGTGTTTATATATGGCCGTATAAGTAATATACGGTATTTTAGCGCATTTCTAACATGCAATTTTTAGATAAACCAGAACTTAGATAGACCCAGACTTAGATAGACCAAGATTTAGATAGAATAGAAATTAGATATATAAAAGTTATGAAACCAAAACATCAAAACAAGCGATTAATTATAATGGCCGTCGTTGCCCTAGCAGTAGTCAGCGGTGCCTATCTCTTACTTGGAGCTCTTGGTGATAATAAGCAATTATTCGTAAATCCATCTGATGTGGTTGCAGCGAGTTATGTGCAAGGGGAAAATAAAATTAAAATAGGCGGTTTGGTCGTAGAAGGTAGTGTCGAGAAAGTGGACGGCCTGAATACGCGTTTCTCCGTTATCAACTTTGACAGTCCAGACCCTGACATCCCGGAATTAAAAGTGACTTATAATGATGTCTTGCCGGATTTGTTTGCCGAAGGACAGGGTGTCGTCATGACAGGGAAACTAGCACCTAATGGTATTTTCGTCGCAAGTAATGTTCTAGCTAAGCACGACGAAAACTATATGCCAAAAATGCCAGATAGCTAATAAAGAAAGCAAGTCTGAGCTATTTTTGATAATTGGTAAGTTGTTTTGCATTGCCTCCTTGAACCGTGCTTGGCCATACGCTACACACGCGCTACATACGTGTTTTGTTGACAATAACATTGATTTAACTTGGAGTAATTTATGGCTGGACATTCAAAATGGGCAAATATTCAGCACCGTAAAGGTCGGCAGGACAAGATAAGGTCGAAGCAATTTTCCAAACTATCTAAGGACATTACTATTGCTGCTAAACTTGGCAGCCCTGACCCAGATATGAACCCACGTTTGCGTTTGGCTATTAACAACGCCAAAGGCCTGTCCATGCCTAAGGACAACATCCAACGCGCTATTAATAAAGGTACTGCAGGTGAAGGTGCTGATTACGACGAAATGCGATATGAGGGATTTGGTCCTGCCGGTATTGGCATAATTGTAGAGGTATCCACGGATAATAAAAACCGTGCAGCCATGGAAGTGCGAACTGCATTTTCTAAAAACGGTGGCAATCTTGGTGAAACAGGGACTGTTTCATTTGGCTTTGATCAAGTTGGTGAAATTACCTACCCGCTTGCCATTGGTGATGAAGACGCTGTCATGGAAATTGCAATGGAAGTTGGTGCCGATGATGTGGAGTCTGATGAAGTATCAGAAGATCCAGAAGATGCGCCTGTGCACACATTTGTTACTGAAAGGGAGCAGTTAGCCGTTGTTGCGACGGTTTTGGAGAAACAACTCGGCGATGCGCCTAAAGGGGTTAACTTGATTTGGAAAGCCCAAAACATGATTGATGCCCCAGAGAAAGCAGCAACTATTATGAAACTTGTTGAAGCACTCGAAGATTTGGACGATGTACAAAATGTTTATCATAATCTAGAGCTATCTGAGGCGGCTCTTATTGCTCTTGAAGCAGAATAATTCTTTGAGGACAAATAATGGCTACACTAAAATTTAAACACCATGACAAAAATTATACAGTTAAAGGAGAATGGGATAAAAACATTTTCTCTGCGCAAGCATGGTGCGGTCAAAAGGAAGTTTCATCCATATTTTCTCTTGATAAAACCTCCCTTAAAAAGGGAGAGCTAGCTGATGATGATCAGCTGGCTGAGGCAGTGATGGTGACAGCTAAAGCCGAAGTTATTGGTGGCGAGGAAAATTAGGCCAGCACCTTATTTAGCTATAACGGTCATAGAATATTTATCGTAGCTTTGCAGTTTAATATAGTTAAAATTAGTTCGTTAAAAGTAACTATTTACCCCCTACAGGTGTAATATGAAACTACCAGAGAAATGGTGTGAGCAAACAGGTTTGGAAAACATCCAAACTTTAGTTGATACAAACTCTCATATAAACGACGCCATGGGCGAAATTCTAAACCTTAAGCTGACGGAGTTCAGCGAAGGCATTTGTATATATGAAGGCATACCTGATAAGCGGCATTTAAATCCCCGTGGCCTTATCCATGGCGGTTGGGCTATGAGCATTCTTGACGCTGCCGCAGTATTGGCAGTCGTAACTGTGCTCCCAAAAGGAAAACTATGTGCGACATCTAGCTTAGAAGTGAAGTTTTCCAGACCAATTAAAGTTGGCATGAAGTGCCGCGCAGTCGGTAAGGTTAAATCTATCAGTTCAAACCTAGCCCACTCAAAAGCTAAACTAATTGATGTGGAAACAGGAAAATTACTCGCATTTTGTACCTGTAGTGCCTCAATATTTGACGTTCATGATTAAGGTTTTTAAAGCTATTTAACCGCTATAAATACACTGTTTCTACCGCGCTGGACGCTTAAGAATACTGCTCCTTTTTTCTTAGCAATCAGCGCCTCGAAGTCTGCAAGATCATCAATATCAGCATTATTTACAGAGCGAATGATATCCCCTTTACGCAAACCTGCTTCATATGCATCAGAACCCCTACGGACTTTGGAAATAACAACGCCATCATCGCCGCCGCGTGGCTCCATGCCTTCTGGAATATTCATAAATGTAGCACCGTCTAAGGCTTCAAACCTAGACGGGGTAGCGTCATTATCGTTATCGCTTTCTTCTGTGTCGATCGCTTTGTCTTCGTCAGGCGCTTTTTCTATGCCTATCTTTGTTGTGTGTTTTTTACCACCTCGAATATATGTAATTTTCGCCCGTTTTCCGCGTTCGATGGCACCGACAGCATTGCGAATGTCATCACTATCCAATATCTCTTCACCGTTAAATTCCACAATAACATCGCCGACTTCAAGTCCTGCTAAGTCTGCAGGGCTATCCGTTTCTACTTGCCGTACCAATGCCCCGTCGCGCGAGGAGAGACCCATAGCTTCTTGTAGGGTAGGGGTTATATTTTGGATGCCCACACCGATACGGCCACGTCTAACTTCGCCGTATTCAACTAACTGGTTCATGATACTGCTAATCATATTGGCAGGGATTGCGAAGCCGATACCATTAGACCCACCAGAGCGAGACAAAATTCGTGAGTTAACACCAATAAGTTCACCTTTGGAATTGATCAAAGCACCACCAGAATTGCCTTTGTTAATAGCAGCATCTGTTTGGATGAAGTTTTGATATTCATCTTGCGTAGAACTGGAGCGTCCCAAAGCAGAAACGATACCGGTTGTGACGCTTTGCCCGATGCCAAAAGAGTTACCAATTGCAATGACATAGTCTCCGACCTTCACACGATCCGAATTAGCTAGATTTACATCGACTAGCTCAGGCAGATCAATTTTCAAAAGCGCAATGTCGGTTTTTGGATCTGTGCCGATGACTTCAGCCTCGGCGGTGCGGCGGTCGGTGAGGGTAATGGTGATTTTATCCGCTTTGTCGATGACATGAAAATTAGTCAATATATAACCTTTTCCAGCATCGATAATGACACCGGAACCAGCTGAACGCATTGTGCGTTCGTCTTGTTCTTGTTCTTGTTCCTGCTGTTCTTCCTCGTTTTCATCATCCTGATCGGATGGATTATTGCGGTTGCCAAAAAACCGCTCCATAAAATCCTCGCTCATGTGGTTTCGGCCCAATCTGTGAGTTGGGACTTTGACTGTCGTCGCTCCGGAGATATTGACCACGGCTGGCGTAGTGCGCTCTAAAAGAGGCGCCAATGTCAACACACCGCGAGATGGGTCAACGACTAAACCTTGAGAATTATTGGCTTTCCCGCTCAGCAAAGGCCAATTTGATTGAGCATTGGCAGTGATTGGTGCGGTAAGCATTGTGGTTGCAAGAACAAGGCTAAGAAAAATTGGTTTTTTCATGATATCTCCAAAGAATTATTTTCTTAGGTGTAAACCACCAAGCCGCTGCATCAAGCATTATGGGCACATTGTTACCAAGATTTAAGAACGGCATGCGTATCATTTCGAAACATCTGTGCCTCTCTGGTACATACCATCTATAAATTCTCGTGATTAGTTAGTTTTTATTACAAAACTCGCCTATTTAGATATGGCACGCGGCTTGCAAAGGTTGGGAGGAATGAACTGCTCCCACAGATCATGGCGGGAGTTTCAAATTGAAGCTCCGCCGTTTAACTGCAAAGCCCTTGCTTACCGCAAGGGCTATTTTTTTATCATCTATGATGATTTTATGATTTTGGTTGAGAAAGCCTTGACCGCATATCTGACTTGCCTATGTATAGTTTATGGGACTTATAAAAAAAATTATACAAGAAGTTACGTTCATTCGCACAATGAAGCGCATGTTAGCGGCCGTTGAGGATGTTGATTCTACATCATCTAATTTAGTGCCTGATGATATCGAGAGAATTGTCGATAAATACCCTGACAATATTGCTTTCATTGAAGACGAACGTGAATGGACATACCGAGAATTTGATGAATATGCCAACCGTGTAGGTAATTGGGCTTTGGGTGAGGGCGGTAAACCCGGTGATACAGTTGCCGTTTTCATACGTAACCGATTAGAATATGTGGCGGTTTGGTTTGGGCTGTCCAAAGTTGGTATGATACCCGCCTTGATAAATTACCAATTACGCGCCGCCCCTTTGGCGCATTGTGTGACTATTTGCCATGCTAAGCTTGTCATTATTGACCATGAACTCGTTGATGCTTGGAAGAGTGCCAAGAATTATTTGCCAGATGGTTTATCACCATTTGTAGCTTTTGGAGAAGCCAAATCTCTAACCAGTTCCGATGATGCCATTTCAACACAAAATAGCACGAGACCCAACCCGGATATTCGCGCCAATATAGTAGCAGGCAATGTATTCATGAAATTGTTCACATCGGGAACAACAGGCATGCCCAAAGCCGCCAAGGTGACACACGCACGTGGCCAATATTATTTACGGGGCTTTGTCGTGGCATCAGGTGCAACCTCAACTGATCGAGTTTTAATGGTCCTTCCTATGTATCACGGTACAGGCGGTATTTGCGGTGTTGGTTTGGCCTTGACGACAGGCGGTGCTGTCATAATACGCCCTAAATTTTCTGCATCCAGTTTTTGGGACGAAGCCGTCCAGTACAAAGCTACAATGTTTATGTATGTGGGCGAACTTTGCCGGTTTTTGTTAAACGCGCCGGATCATCCACAAGAACGGGCACATAATTTACGCTGCATCGTTGGGAATGGGTTGCGTCCAGAAGTTTGGCCAAAATTTATCGAACGTTTTAATATTCCAAATGTAGTTGAATTTTACGGTTCGACCGAAGGTAATATATCCATGATAAACTTCATGAACAAAGTTGGTGCCGTAGGCCGTATCCCGGAATATATGCGTGATAAATCTAATGGCGATCTGATAAAATTCGATGTCGAAACCAATACCCATATTCGCGGAGAAGACGGATTTTGTCAGCGGACGAAGGTCGGCGAAATCGGAGAGCTTATCGGCGAAATTCGCGAAGGTGAAACCCGCTTTAAATATGAAGGCTATGAAGACAAAAAAGCCAGCGCTAAAAAAATCATCACGGATGTCTATACTAAGGGCGACCGGTGGTTCCATACGGGTGATTTGTTGTGGCGTGACAAAGAAGGGTATTATTATTTTGCTGATCGAATTGGTGACACATTTCGCTGGAAAGCGGAAAACGTTGCAACCAATGAAGTTGCCGCAGCGATCACTGGGTTTGACGGTGTATCGCAAGCAAATGTTTATGGTGTCGCTATTTCTGGTTATGACGGTAAAGCAGGGATGGCATCACTAGTAACTGATCCGGATATAGATTTAATTGCACTTTATAAGCATGTTGAAGATGCACTACCACCTTATGCAAGACCCGTATTTTTACGCATAACATCAGAATCCGAAACTACGGGTACTTTTAAGTACAAGAAAACTGATTTAGTGAAAGACGGTTATGATCCGTCTAAGGTGAAAGATAACGTCTATATGGCAGACCCTTCAGAAAAACGATATATACATGTT
>JAJFFM010000081.1 GCA_021776675.1 Robiginitomaculum sp. | reverse complement strand
GATAAACGATTTCAAACAACATTGTGGTGCTTGGGATTGGGCTAGCACCTCTGTATTTGAAGTTAACATGCTACACGCATTCGTGGATAAGTTTAGCCATCATCCATTTTAAGTGCCGCAATGAAAGCTTCTTGGGGGATGGTCACGCTTCCGAATTGGCGCATTTTCTTTTTACCCTTTTTCTGCTTATCCAGCAATTTGCGTTTCCGAGATGCATCGCCGCCGTAACATTTTGCGGTGACATCTTTGCGCATAGCCGCAATGGTTTCGCGGGCAATAACTTTGCCACCAATGGCCGCTTGAATTGGAATTTTAAACAAATGGCGCGGGATTAAATCCTTTAGACGCTCACACATTTGGCGGCCACGGCTTTCGGCGCGACTGCGGTGAACCAACATAGACAGCGCATCAACAGGATCGCCGTTGACGAGAATGCTCATTTTTACAAGATCACCTTCGCGCACCCCAATGGGCTGATAATCAAAACTGGCATAACCTTTGGAGATAGACTTAAGCCGATCGTAGAAATCAAACACGACCTCATTAAGAGGCAATTCATAGACAATCATGGCGCGTGAGCCGACATAGGTCAGTTCTTTTTGTACGCCGCGCCTATCTTGACAGAGCTTGATAATACCGCCGAGATATTCATCTGGTGATAATATGGTTGCAGTAATCCACGGCTCGTGAATCTCTTCGACCTTCATCACATCGGGCATGTCGGCCGGATTATGTAGCTGTTCTTCGCTGCCGTCTTTAAACACCAATGTATATACAACCGACGGAGCGGTTGTAATTAAATCAAGATCAAATTCCCGCTCTAGGCGTTCTTGGATAATTTCAAGATGCAAAAGCCCCAGGAAACCACAACGAAAGCCAAAGCCAAGTGCGGCACTGGTTTCCATCTCGAAACTAAAACTGGCATCATTAAGCCGCAGCCTGCCAACGGCGGCGCGCAAGTCCTCGAAATCGGCCGCATCAACGGGGAAGATGCCGCAAAACACTACGGGCTGAACCGGCTTAAATCCGGGGAGCTGTTCCGCACAAGGCCGCTTGTCATCGGTGATGGTATCGCCGACGGCGGCGTCTGCAACTTCTTTAATGCTGGCGGTGAAAAACCCAACTTCGCCCGGGCCAATCACATCCATATCGGTGGGTTTGGGTTTAAACACGCCGACTTTATCCACGGTATAGGTCGCGCCAAAATTCATCATGCGAATGCGCTGACCTTTACGTATTTGCCCATCAACGACACGAAATAAGACGATGACACCCATATATGTGTCGTACCAAGCATCAACCAATAGGGCCTTAAGCGGGGCATCAATATCGCCGTGGGACGGGGCGGGCAAGCGGGTGACGATGGCTTCGAGCGTTTCTTTAATGCCGATGCCGGATTTGGCAGATGCTTCGATAGCCTCAGATGCATCAATACCGATTACATTTTCAATCTGGTCGCGCACACGTTCTACATCTGCGGCGGGTAGGTCTATTTTATTGAGGACAGGCACAATCTCGTGGTCATGCTCGATGGCCTGATAGACATTGGCCAAGGTTTGCGCTTCGACGCCTTGTGAAGCATCCACGACGAGTATAGAGCCCTCACAGGCAGACAAGGAGCGAGACACTTCATAAGCAAAGTCCACATGCCCCGGTGTATCCATAAGGTTCAAGACATATGTTTCGCCGTCGTCTGCTTCGTATTCCAACCTTACGGTTTGTGCTTTGATGGTGATACCGCGCTCTTTTTCGATATCCATATTGTCTAAAACTTGCTCGCTCATTTCGCGGTCACTAAGCCCACCCGTAAATTGAATCAACCGATCAGCAAGTGTAGACTTGCCGTGGTCAATATGGGCAACAATAGAAAAATTGCGGATATGAGAAAGTGGTGTGGTCATAAATCAATCAGAAGAGTGGTCATAAAATTATCAGAAGAGTGGTCATCAATAAATCAGAAGAGTAGTCATCAAGCTTTCATGTGAAAAGAACTGTTGGCCGTTTTTTATAGACTTACACACGCGGCGCAAGTCTTGATATGTTAAAGTGTTGATATGTTAAAGTGGTGTGTGCAGGCGTATACGTTACCACCCTTTGGCAGATTAATAATAATTTGCAATATAGTCTGGCTTGGCGGTTCACGACAGAACGTAGGAATAGGTTTCTTCGCTAAGGGATGTTCTACTATATGCACATTAAGAGGAGAGCGGATAGCCGTTATATCGACGGCATTATTTCGTGAAACTTTGCGAGTGCCCTTAGCCGCCACTGGTATCAATTCATACGGCACCAACTCATACGGTGTAAATTCCACTGGCTTAAAACTGCGCTTAGTGCGTGGTTGTGTACCCTTAAGGCCTATAAGAATATCTGTGTCCCAAAGTTTGAGATAGGCCGCCCGCCGTTCGCCTATTTTTGTGCATTGCCTAGATTGCCTAGATTGCCCATACAAAAATCCTTCGACATTGCATATCTTGGTCAGAGAAAATAATTTCCAAATATAAGTGCGGTGTTCGTGTTGGTTTGAAGTTTCCCTAATTTTCGCTGCCCTAGTTTTCGCTGCCCTAGTTCTCGCTGCATGTTCACCCTCACGCCCATTATGAAATCCAAATGGAAATTTCTTCTGCCAATCCCCGAAATACTTAGACAGAGCATAGTCTGCCAACCGATTTTTGTGCCAACGTCTGATGGCCGCTTCGCCGATAATACGCCTTACACGTTCAATGCGCTCAGGGCATTGCATGACCCAAGCTTTGATACGCAGACGTAAATTATCTTGCGCCTTTGCGCGAAGCTCTTTGGAATGTCGTACCACCATACGCAAATATAAATGCACAGAGCTGCGCCCGGCAACCCCCGCTTCTATCACAGCTAACAGAGTGGATATCAACGCAGACAAAACCCCCAAGTCCCAAAGTCCGGGCGGAGAAAGTTCACGAATGTCAACCAAGTTAAGTTTCATGGTTGGATAATACGGGCATACTGGAAACCATGGATAAGTTTTCTGAGGTTTTAGTTTATTTGGTAAACCCACTCACTACAACCCGCACTGTTTCCGGTTATCCCCGCATATAGGTGCAGATTCCACGCAATTTGACTCACTGTTTCTGCAAAGACTGACAACTTGTTCTCTCTCAATTGGCAATCCTAATGTCTGCTTTGGAGAGAAGCGACCGTTCGCCGCGATTAAGAATTTGTACAAGGAGGAATTGATTGTGCCAGATCACATTTAACTTTCATTTCGTCCGGCAATGTGTACATGGGGCCATAAGTATAAAGTGTAACTGGATCGCCATTCGATTGTAACGTTAAACTCCCTACAAAAATACGATCACCAAACATTAGCGTAACCGGTGAAAACTGTCTCTTGGCCTTAAATTTAAAGCTACCATCCTTCGTTGTCTTAGTTCTGTAAAGTTTTCCATTGTTGGCATTTAACTCAATAGACGCTGGGAATACAGGAACACCATTTTTCAGTATCACCCCCGATATTTGCGGCGAAGCGCGATCTGCTGATGGGATTGGTAAAATAACGCAGGCTGAAAGTAGGCAAGAAGAAAAGAGAGTCACCCAAAATTTACTTGGCTGTTTAAAAAAACACTTCATTGACCGCACTCTATTGTTAATCCCTAGTCTCTATGGCGTTTTTTCAAGTCAAAAATAAGGCAAGCGACAATTTATTTGGGGCTGCTTTTGAGGAAAAGGAGACATTAGCTATTGCCGCAAATAATTCAGGCTGAGCAGGAATGCAGAATCACTCACATAATGCCGAGTCATTTTGAATGGCCTCTGTATATAGGCAGGGAATGCAAATATCCACCACAGGGAGGGGTAATTATGGCAAGTCCTTAGCTTGTCAGAGAGCCCCCTGCATACGCCCCACAGGTGTACTTCCCATAGGGTGCAAGAGTGTAAAAGTGCACAAGGGTGGAAGTTTGAGGTGGATTACATACTAGACGAATGCGGCACCCAATCACCATGCCTACCCAATCTGCTCATCTAAAAAATCCTTAAGCAGTGCTGCATAGGGTTCGGATTGGGTGCCCCAATGGGGGGTGATTTGGGTCAGCGCCGCATAAACGCCTTCGTGGATAACGGTTTTGGAGCCACCCTTTAGACCGCGCAGGTTTGCATAAGGCAGCCAATAGGTGAAATGGGCGGTCAGACGCTCGGACAATATGCTTTTCTCGTCTACACGAAAGCTAAGATGCCCGCCGGCTTCCAGGCCAGATAATAAACGTTCGAAAGCTTGTTGCATCAGTGAGAGGAGCCGCGCGAATTTTGGTCTAAGCTCGGGAATGCGCTCTAGAAGCGCAGTTAAATTTAGGAAAAAAAATCGAAAATCATTAATCTCCTCAAAGATGATATAGAGATAAATCCAGTTATCCTCGAGCGCCATAGGCTTGTTGACTTGTGCGGCTAAGACTTGCCGCAATTCGTTCTCGAAATCGGCAAATAGTTCGGTGATGATGACGTCTTTGCCCTTGTAATGGTAATATAAATTACCGGGGCTGATCTCCATGACGGCGGCAATATCAACAGATGTGATATTGACCTCGCCCTCATTGTTGAGCAAGGCAAGAGCGGTGCGGAGAATCTTCTCTTTAGTTTTTGAACGCGCCGCCATGAGGTCTTGCGCCTATTTCTTGGCGGCTGGTTTTTTAGGCGTTGGTTTTTTAGGTGCTGGTTTTCGGGGAGTAGCTTTCTTTAGGGCTGGTTTTTGGGGCTTAAGAAGTTTCAAAACTTCGTCGAGCTTGGCTTCGATGACGTCTAGACGATCATCCACATCAGCGTCATGACCACCGCCGCGTTTAAGGCGAGAGCGCATTTTGGCGATACGGTCATCCATATCAAAACCGTCGCCGATTTTATCCCCAAGAGAATCACTGACTTTATCGAAAGCTTCTTTGCCTTTATGGGTCACGACGGTTTCCAAGACTTCGCCCTTTTGTACCAGATCATCAAAGACTTTTGATGTACCTTTTGTTGCTTTGGATAGACCTTCTTGCACTTCAGTAAATGCGCGTCCATAAGCGCCAATCCCGGCCAGCCAAATTTTGCGGGCTGTTTCGGTGTTTTTGTTTTTCTTATCGCTCATGGTGGGCTCCTTAAGGTGAATATTAGGCTTTAAACTTTAGGCGGCTGCAGGTTTAATCCGTAATTTTTTAAGCTTACGCTCTTTACGCGGGGGAAGGTCGACTTCTGGCTCTTCAAAGAAGTCGCGGATGATATGTACGCTCTCGTCGCGTTTGGTCAGTAAGAACAAATGTCCGGCATCTTCAAATTCAAACAGACGGGAATCTTTGATCATGAATTTCAAAATTTTAGCATTGGCCAAAGGCACAATATGATCGCGGTCACCAGCAATAATAAGGGTCGGCATTTTTAGGAACGGCAATAATGGCAGGCTTGACCAACCAATCATACACAAGAGCTGGAACCAATATCCTTTCAGGCTTGGTGCCATCATATGTTCGGCAAACATGTTGGCGCCGTCCGGCCCGTCGCCGTACAATGTCTCGAAATGCTGTTTGAGAAATTCTCTGTCCTTATAGCGTTTCGGCGAGCCCATTTTTGAAATGGCGCGTATATCGCCCGGTACCATCGTAACGCCCGGCGCCGTAGCGCAGAGCACCAAACGCTCGGTCATGTCAGGGTATTGGAATGCAAATTGTTGCGCCATGCCGCCGCCCCAACTTACGCCGAGAACATCAACCCTATCATAGCCGTTTTCGCTCAGTATCTGTTTGGCCGCCTTGGCTGCCCACCACGGGCGGTAAGGGACGGTCGGATCAGGAGAACCACCAATACCCGGCATGTCAAAGGTGATAATATCGCGGCCGGTAAATTTATCTGCAAATGCCTGTGCTATTTCAAGATTAGCGCCAATGCCATTGAAAAACAGTAAGGGTGTGCGTTTGCCTGCGCCTTTATCCGTACCTTTCCACACAGCGGTACGGAGTTTTTGGTTGCCTATCCTGCTAAAGCGGATACGTGGGGTGTTGTGATCAATATTAGGCATTATTGTTTCTTTCCAACTTGGTCTTATGTGAATACATATTCACCGGGCGCTTTGCAGAGCGGCGGGAACGATTTATTACCTTGGGAGCGCGGCGGTGTTTTAAGTTCGCCGGAGCGTTCCTTAAGCCAAGCATCCCAGTGGGGCCACCAAGAGCCTGCATTTTCTTCTGCGCCCTCAATCCACTCATCACAAGTTTCTTCAATTTTCTTATTGGTGAAAAACTTGGCTTTGGGGTTGCCGGGCGCAGTTAATAGAGATTGGATGTGACCGCTACTGGCGAGGACAAAATCTATATTACCGCCAAACAAGGCCGTATTGCGGTAACTTGCACGCCACGGGGTGATATGGTCAGTAACGCCCGCGAGCATATACCCGTCTATCTTGATGTTTTTCAAATTAATCTCATTGCCCATAAATTCAACGCCGCTGCCTTGGTTTTCATCGACGGCGACAAAACGGTTGTCAGCAAACATATCCAGGTAGTCTGAATGCAATTGCGCGGGTAAGTTGGTCGTGTCTGCGTTCCAATACAGGATATCAAATGCAGGTGGGTCTTCGCCGAGCAGGTAATTATTGACCACATAATTCCAGATTAAATCATTAGGCCGCATCCAAGCAAAGACTTTAGCCAGTTCTTCACCGGGCAAGATGCCTTTCTTTCGCGACATTTTTCGCGCCGCCTCTATACCTGCATCAGAGGCAAATAAACCAACATCGCTATCGGTTTTCTTAGGGTCTAAGACACAGACCATCAAAGTATAGGAATTGACCCGTGTATCGCCCCGCGCTGCTAACTCAGAGAGGAAGAGTGACAAAGTCGCGCCGCCTGAACAGGCGCCGGATACATTGAATTTCTTGGACTTGGTGATTTTCATGACCACGTCAGTGCCTTCGATGAGGGATTGGACATAATTTTCAAGCCCCCAATGGGAATGCTGTCGGCTTGGGTTGCGCCAGCTGACGGCAAACATCTGATAGCCTTGGGAAGCGAAATATTTGATGACACTGTTATGGGCTGACAAATCATTGGCGTAAAACTTATTGATTTGCGGCGGGATGATAACCAACGGCGTTTTGTAAACTTTATCGGTCAATGGCTTGTACTGGATAATCTCCAGCATTTCGTTTTTAAACACGACACTGCCTTCGGACATAGCCAGGTTTTTACCGACCTCGAATTTGGATTTGTCGACCATAGACGGCATGCCGCCATTTGTGGTCATGTCTTTATAGGCGTTTTGAATACCCTTGAGCGCAGACATACCACCGGATTCGTAGAGCCGCTTCATAGCCGCAGGGTTACCGAGCAGTGTATTGGTCGGCGCCATGCTATCGGCGACAATGTCAAAAAGATACCGCGAGCGTGCTTGGTCTTCTTCGGAAATACCGCTGTCAGCAATCCAGCCCTCAAAGCCCTTACGTGCGGCCAACCAATTTTGCAGGCCGGCTTTGTACAGGCGGTTATAACGCCAAGTTGGATCCATAAAACGGCGATCGCGGCGTTCAGGGGCAAGCTCGCTTTCGTCTTTGATAATTTTTACGACTTCCTTGCCGTATTCCTTGAGGTTTTTGGCGAATGGTGCAGGTTGTTTCACTGCGCGGCCCATTAGGGTCCCAAAAGATTTCAACAATTCGCCGCGTCTAATGCCAATCATATTATTGACGGCTGTGGTCGAATGGGCTGCTTTCTTTTCTAGGTCTTCTATTTGCTTTGCCATTGTGTCTCTCCCCTTGAAGGTGGCCCTTACAGGCTCATGTCGGAATTTTATGCCAGAGTATGGGCAAAAAATCTATTGGATTCATGTGCTATAGCCAATTTTAGGTACAAAAAAGGCGCTCCCTTGCCCTAATTTAGGGTTTTGGAACGCCTTTTTCACTTGCGGCTTACAAGTTCGGGGGGAGGTTAAGCCGCTTTAGTAGTTTTTTTTGTGACAGTTGTCACAGGTTTTGTAACAGTTTTTGTAGCTTTTTTAGTAGCTAGTTTAGCAGACGTTGCGATCTTTTTGTTAAGCTTGGCAATCTCTGCCTCAAGCTCAACAACACGGCCTTTAGCAGTGTTTTCTTTCATTAGGGGAACAAATGAACGAAGTTGCGCAGAACGCTTCTCGAAACGAGCTTTAGCAAAATCGGTTACGTTTTTGCCTGTGTCTTTTGCATATGTTGTGGCTACAGTTTCAAGCTTTTCACCGCGAGCCGCGTAATCATCATAGTTCTTAGTCGCAGTTTTCACGGCTTTTTCGTAGCGGGGTAGAGCGGCTTCGTAAGCAGCACCAAATACGCCAACATAAGCGCGGAAACCTTTGCGCACGAGCGCAGGTGTTTTCAGGTTAGCTGTGAAAGCTAGTTTAGATGTTTTAGTTGTCTTCTTTGTAGTCTTAGCCATGATAAAATCCTTAATTTGGCGGGGTGTTCCTAAGGGGATTTGGAAACACCGTTTAAATTCAATAATGGGTAGATAGGCACAAAGATTAGAAACCGCACCCTAATTTGGGAATACACTACCTCCTTCCTCCGTTTACGGGGGAAGTACCCTCTTCTTAGAGGGGGAAGGGGGCGTCGCTTTTGCACCCTAAGGGTACTTCCTACGGGCGCGGCGAAAAAATGGTATAGAATATTTCGAAAGCTCAGAAGCGCACCAGAGTGCGCGCCCCCATCGAGCGCGAAGACGCGCCCACTTCCCCCGTAAACGGAGGAAGGAGAGAAAATCTATTTCACTTTTCTTATTTCACTTTTTTTATTTCACTTTTCTGGCGCGAGCGTGGCGTTGTTTGGGTTTGGCTTAAACTATGGTATGAGAAATTGCAATAATGGTCTCAAACAACCGCTCCAAATCCGCCGCGCCCGACAAACTGTGGTCGCCGTCTTTGACCAATGTTAACTTCACATCTTTGCTCACCAAGGCTTCCTCGACTTTCTGCGCGTGTTTGTACGGGACGCTGGTGTCTCTCATGCCTTGGATGATACGCACGGGACATGTGATATTTATGGGCGCGTCCAAGAGTAAGTTATTGCGGCCATCTAAAATTAGCTCGCGGCTTATTTCGTAAGGTTCGTCGTAATCGGATGGTTCGTAATAGATACCGTCTTCCATTATGGTGCTGCGTATCTCTTCGCTGAAATTTGCCCACATT
>JAJFFM010000009.1 GCA_021776675.1 Robiginitomaculum sp. | reverse complement strand
GTAGCTCAGTTGGTAGAGCATTCGCTTTGCAAGCGAAGGGTCAGCGGTTCGAATCCGCTCATCTCCACCATATAAATAAAAAAAAGAGTGTAATGATAAAAATTTCTTGTGATCTTTGAAATGTTTGTAATTTGTAGTCGTAACAAATTCACTGTATTTGTATTTTAATGATTTTGGTTAATTAAAAAGAGCATTTGGTGGATGCCTTGGCATCAGGAGGCGATGAAGGACGCGATAGTCTGCGATAAGCTTCGGGGAGCTGGCAAATAAGTTTTGATCCGAAGATTTCCGAATGGGGAAACCCTTCCTGGTACTACCAGGAAACTTTTATCTGAATATATAGGATAAAAGAGCGAACGGCGTGAACTGAAACATCTAAGTAACGCCAGGAAAAGAAAATGAATATGATTCCCGTAGTAGTGGTGAGCGAACTGGGATGAGCCTAAACCTATGTCATGTAAGCTTGCATGCGTTGTGATATTGGTGTTGTGGGGTACAATTGGCAAGAGGTGCAACTCTTGCGCTGAAGTTTTTATGTTAGCAAAATTGCTCTGGAAAGGGCAGCCATAGAAAGTGACAGCCTTGTATGCGAAAACATAAACAACACAGTTGTTGTATACCCGAGTACCGCGGAGCACGTGAAATTCCGTGGGAATCTGCCCCGCCCATGGGGTAAGGCTAAATACTACCTGATGACCGATAGTGAACTAGTACCGTGAGGGAAAGGTGAAAAGAACCCCGGAAGGGGAGTGAAATAGAAACTGAAACCAAGTGTTTATAATCGGTGGAAGCGATGTATATGTACGCGCAACCACGTGCCTTTTGCATAATGAGCCAACGAGTTATTCCTATGCTGCAAGATTAAGTCTAGAAAGGACGAAGTCGTAGCGAAAGCGAGTCTGAATAGGGCGTTTAGTAGTATGGGATAGACCCGAAACCTAGTGAGCTTTCCATGTCCAGGATGAAGTCTTAGTAAAATAAGATGAAGGTCCGAACCGGTGTAGGTTGAAAACTGCTCGGATGAGGTGTGGAAAGGAGTGAAAGGCTAATCAAACTAGGAAATAGCTGGTTCTCCCCGAAATATATTTAGGTATAGCCTTGTTGAATTAACCGTAGGGGTAAAGCACAGTTAAGATTTTGGGGTCGCAAGATTACCGGATCTTTACTAACTCTGAATACTACGGTTTTAGAAGACAGGAGTCAGACTGCGAGAGATAAGTTTCGTAGTCGAGAGGGAAACAGCCCAGATCGCCGGTTAAGGTCCCAAAATATCCATTAAGTGGTAAAAGATGTGGAAACGCATAGACAGCCAGGAGGTAGGCTTTAAAGCAGCCATCCTTTAAAGAAAGCGTAATAGCTCACTGGTCAAGGGTTTCTGCGCTGAAAAATAAACGGGGCTTAAATGGATTACCGAAACCGCGGCTTGTACACTGTTTTGACAGTGTACAGGGGTAGGGGAGCGTTCATTAGTAGATACAAGCTTGACCGTAAGGACAAGTGTCGTGGACTAATGAAGTGAGAATGTTGGCATAAGTAACGAAAAAACAGGTGAGAGTCCTGTTCGCCGAAAGTCTAAGGTTTCCGAGAGAGCGGATTATCCACTCAGGGTTAGTCGGCCCCTAAGTCGAGGCCAGTTGGAATAGACGATGGGAAACGGGTTGAATATTCCCGTACCACTTATGAGCGTTTGAGTGAAGGGGTGACGCAGGAGGATAGGCTAACTTGACGCATGGATGTCAAGCTAAGCACAAAGATAGATCCTATAGGCAAATCCGTAGGATTGTTGATTTGAAGTGTTAAGGGCATTCTGATCCCTAGTGGTGATGAGTGTTTAGTTGATTCCACGCTGACTAGAAAAACCTCTAGCGA
This sequence comes from Robiginitomaculum sp., assembly GCA_021776675.1. Lineage (GTDB taxonomy): Bacteria > Pseudomonadota > Alphaproteobacteria > Caulobacterales > Maricaulaceae > Robiginitomaculum_A. The sequence continues at coordinate 918 of JAJFFM010000009.1, read as the reverse complement.
GCTTTATAAGTGACCGTACCGTAAACTGACACAGGTAGACGAGTAGAATATACTAAGGCGTTGAGATAACTATCATTAAGGAACTCGGCAAAATAGCTCCGTAACTTCGGGAGAAGGAGTGCCTAAGGTGTGTATGCACTTTTAGGTTTCAATAAATTGGCCCAGCCGACTGTTTAGCAAAAACACAGGGCTCTGCAAACTCGAAAGAGGAAGTATAGAGTCTGACGCCTGCCCAGTGCTGGAAGGTTAATAGGAGGGGTTATCTTCGGAAAAGCTCTGAATTGAAGCCCCAGTAAACGGCGGCCGTAACTATAACGGTCCTAAGGTAGCGAAATACCTTGTCGGGTAAGTTCCGACGCGCATGAATGGCGTAACGAGTTGGGCGCTGTCTTGATGATAGACTCAGTGAATTTGTAGTACCGGTGAAAATGCCGGTTACCTGCGGCTGGACGGAAAGACCCCGTGCACCTTTACTATAGCTTGACATTGATTTTTGGATAGATCTGTGTAGGATAGGCGGGAAACGTTGATGTTAGAGCGCTAGCTCTAGCGGAGTTGTCCTTGAAATACCGCCCTTGTTTGTTTGAAAATCTAACTTTGAATATCCGTAATCCGGACAAAGGACAGTGTCTGGTGGGTAGTTTGACTGGGGTGGTCGCCTCCTAAAATGTAACGGAGGCGTTCTAAGGTTCCCTCATGACGAATAGAAATCGTCGGTAGAGCGCAAAAGCAAAAGGGAGCTTGACTGCGAGACCTACAAGTCGAGCAGGTGCGAAAGCAGGATTTAGTGATCCAGTGGTTCTGAATGGAAAGGCCATTGCTTAACGGATAAAAGTTACCCCGGGGATAACAGGCTTATTCCCCCCAAGAGCTCAAATCGACGGGGGAGTTTGGCACCTCGATGTCGGCTCATCGGAT
>JAJFFM010000080.1 GCA_021776675.1 Robiginitomaculum sp. | reverse complement strand
GAGATTTACGGTGTTGGAAAAGCGCTCATGGCTATGAAAGATACGGATGAAGCTGCAGCCACAGCTTGGAATGACCGCATGCAAGCCGTGTGCCATGGCTGTAATGCAGCAATCAAAGCCTTAAAGGCCGACAACAAATTAACACCTGAGTACACTGTTAAACAAGCCACAGATATTTTATGGACATTGCTTTCGGTGCGAAATTGGGAGCAGTATCGACAGGAGTGTCGTTGGTCGCAAAAGACATATGTCGAGGTTATACAAAAAATTGCTCGTGACGTTTTAATTATATAGGTTAATTCTGCCTATAGCTCATAGTGGGTATTAGTGTGGATAAAGAATTTATTATTTGAGAATGAGTTGAGGTTTTTTCTGTGAAATAATTGCTTCCCAACTCTTCAATTCATCCCAAAAATAGTTCGAAGTTTCTCCTGTTAGGTGCACCAATTCCTTAAGTCATTGAAATTAAATGATGTTTCTTTATGCCTATATTTGGAATGAGTTTTAAGTCATTGTTTTAAATAACATTATGGTTCTAACTCTGATTAGGCCTTAAATTCCTCTAAGGTAGATATCTGATTAGTATTTTGATTTGAGCATTTTTAAAACACTGAAGATCAAGAATGTCATCTTAAAACGGACTTTACATTCAATTTTTCCCTATTGTTTAATCAGTAAAATGGCCATAAAAAACGGGAGCAAAAGCTCCCATTTTCACACTTAAATCCATCAATACGCTTTACAAAACTAGCCTAGCTCAAAGCGATCAAGGTTCATTACTTTGACCCAAGCTCTTACGAAATCATGTATAAAGGCTTTTTCACCGTCACTAGAGCCATAAACTTCAGCGATTGAGCGTAGGACTGAGTTTGATCCAAACACAAGATCGTTACGCGTGCCGGTCCATTTGACTTTACCTGTGCTGCGGTCACGGCCTTCGAATATATCTTCAGCTTTAGAGGTTGCGCTCCAAGCTGTCTCCATACCAAGCAAGTTTGTGAAGAAATCATTCGTCAAAGTACCACGCGTATTTGTAAATACGCCATGCTCTGCATTATCGGCATTAACGCCTAGAACACGTAAACCCCCAATTAAAACGGTCATTTCAGGCGCGCTTAACGATAGTAATTGCGCGCGATCAACGAGAGTTTCTTCGGCGGGTCTAGATTGGTTTCTTCCAAGATAATTCCGAAACCCATCTGTGCTTGGTTCAAGCGCAGCAAATGAGTGAACATCTGTTTGCTCTTGACTTGCATCCGTTCGCCCTGGTGTAAAGGAAACTTTGGTTTTGTGGCCAGCATCTTCCGACGCTTTTTCAACAGCCGCACAACCGCCTAAGACGATTAAATCTGCAATAGAAACAGTGCCGTCGAAATCGTTTTGGATACCTACTAGTGTTTTTAACACTTTGCTAAGCAGGACAGGATTGTTAATTTTCCAATCTTTTTGCGGCGCAAGGCGAATATGGGCTCCATTGGCACCGCCGCGTTTATCACTAGCGCGGAAGGTTGAAGCCGATGCCCAAGCCGTTGAAGCAAGCTCGGATACGGAAAGGCCAGACGCTAAAATTGCTTTTTTAAGCTGTTTGATTTCTCTCTTACCAATGACTTGGTTGGTTGCCTTAGGGATATTATCTTGCCATAGCAATTCTTCAGTCGGAGCTTGAGAGCCGACATAAAGAGACGCAGGGCCCATATCACGGTGTAGTAGTTTGAACCAGGCTCTCGCGAATGCATCCGCAAGTTGGTCTGGGTTTTCATAAAATCGCTTAGAGATTTTTGCGTAAGCTGGATCCATTTTCATGGCCATATCCGCAGTCGTCATCATGAGCGCTGCAGGTTTAGAGCTATCACTCGCATCTGGTGCCATTTGTGCGTTCGAGGCTATAGTTGGAGTCCACTGCGTTGCGCCAGCAGGGCTTTTGGTAAGTTCCCACTCATTGCCAAGTAGAGCTTCAAAATAGCCATTATCCCACTGTGTTGGGTTGCTGGTCCAAGCGCCTTCAATACCGCTTGTTGTCATATCGCTAGCTTTGCCTGTGCCATAGCTTTGTTTCCAGCCTAATCCCTGTTCTTCCATTGAGCTAGCTTCTGGTTCACGTCCAACATATTCATCAGGATTTGCCGCGCCATGACCTTTCCCGAACGTATGTCCACCTGCTGTTAATGCCACAGTTTCTTCGTCATTCATCGCCATACGAGCAAATGTGTCACGAATATCTCGCGCTGAAGCTAATGGGTCGGGATTGCCATTTGGGCCTTCTGGATTAACATATATCAGGCCCATTTGCACGGCGCCAAGCGGATTGTCGAGCTCTCGCTCCCCCGTGTAACGCGCGTCTCCAAGCCATTCTGTTTCAGGACCCCAGTAAATATCTTCTTCAGGTTCCCAAATGTCTTCACGGCCACCCGCAAAGCCAAATGTCTTAAAGCCCATGGATTCAAGCGCGGCATTACCAGCAAAGACTATCAAGTCAGCCCATGATAATTTACGGCCATATTTTTGTTTGATGGGCCATAGCAATCTACGAGCCTTATCAAGATTTCCATTATCTGGCCAGCTATTTAGGGGCGCAAAGCGTTGTGATCCGGATGCAGCGCCGCCTCGGCCATCATAGACACGGTATGTTCCCGCACTATGCCAAGCCATACGGATAAATAACGGGCCGTAATGACCATAATCAGCGGGCCACCAATCCTGTGATGTGGTCATTAACTCTTCAAGATCTTTTTGTAAGACGTCTAAGTTAACCTTGCTAAATTCTTTCGCATAATTGAATTTTTTGCCCATCGGGTTGCCCGCAGGAGAGTTCTGATGAAGCATTTTCAGATTTAACTGATTTGGCCACCAATGCTGGTTCGCAGTAGTTCCAGAAGCTTGTGCGTCGTGCATAACAGGGCATTTTCCAGTAGTTTCGGTTGGTCTATCATTCATTGTTGTTTCCTTTGTTGCATGTTGTGTTCGAAAGTCAGGTTTGGTTGTATAAAATCTAGTAATGTAATGCTCAGATGGCGCCTCCCTCATTCAGTTTTAGGGGCCTCCTTGAATCCGCAGGATTATATCCATACCAATAATTCGAGTACCTATTGGTGGCGTAACGGGTGGAAGGTGTGGCATTTTGAAGTTTTCAATATTCGTAAGGTTCCCCGTACTGACATTAAAAAAATGTGCATGGGGATTGGGGTCTGTATCATAGATGGCAGCACCATTACCTACACGGTCAATGCGTTGCAGCAAGCCAGCTTCGTTAAAGTCATTAATAACGTTATAAACCGTTGCTAGAGAAATTTTTGCACCTTCATTGCGGAGATCCTTAACTAAGTTTTCGATTGTAAAATGAAACGGGGTGATAGGTTTGAACAGTTTGCTCGCAATGAATAAACGCGCGGAAGTAACCCTTAGGTGCGCCGTTAAAAACAATTGTTCGATATCGGGCTGTTGAATTTCTGTGATCAATTTATAATATCCTAGCACTTGGGGTTTCCACAAGACTTACAATGGTGGTAATTTAATCATTTGTACAATTGATTGTTTTTATTATTCTGATAACTTATGCTTATGAATATTCGTGACCTAATATATATCCGGGCAATTTCTAAACTTAACCATTTTGGTCAGGCCGCTGAAATGTGTGGTGTGAGTCAGCCGGCTTTGTCTAGTCAGGTCAAAAAACTTGAACAAGAACTGGGGGTAACTTTGTTTGAACGCGATAGTCGCTCTGTTCAGACAACCGATATTGGTCAAGATATTATTCAACTCGCAGACGAGGCGCTGTCAGTGATTGAGAGTATCCGCATCACTGCAGAGGCTGCACGTGACCCGTTTTCTGGACAATTTCGCCTTGGGGCTATCCCAACTATTGCGCCTTATCTGCTACCCTATTTCATAAAGAAAAATTATGAAATTTTTCCCAAATTAAAATTACAATTCCAAGAAGATATTACTGAACGCCTCAATCAAGCCTTATTAGACGGGGAGCTTGATGCTGCTATTTTGGCCACCCCGCCCGAAAACCCTAAACTTGATGTTATACGCCTTTATGATGAACCATTTTGGGCCGTCTTTCCAACAGACCACTCTCTTCAAACGATTGACAAAATACGAACAGAACATCTTCCTTTTGAAGAGCTTCTTCTTCTCACTGAAGGCCATTGTTTTCGAGATCAAGCCTTAGATCTTTGTCAACTGAGCGCAACATTAGGAACACGGTCTATTCGCGTCACAAGTCTAGAAACGCTGATTAACATGGTTGCTGCGGGTCAAGGCATTACACTTGTCCCCGCAATGGCACTCAGCGGAAGCTGGACCACAGATCAAGGCGTGTTTACTAAAAAACTTGACGACCCAAATGCATATCGCCGCATTTACTTGACGTTTCGAAAACGGTTTCCGCGGCGACAATTATTAGAAAATATGGCAGATTTGATTTGCACTAATTTACCCAGCAGTGTTCAGAGAATTGCGCATTAATAGTGAAGGTTCGAATTTATTATATCTGCTCGTGAATTTAAGGCGTGCGCTCCTAACTAAGACAAGTGGTTAGTGTTTACATATAGACTAAATCAGACTGCCAGCGGTTTATTTTTGGCGTTTTAAGTCGCTCATTTAATGTCTGTTGTTGCTTAAAAACTAACATGGGTGAGGATAAATAAATTCGATTATTTGGGAATGAGTTGAGGTTTTTTCTGAGAAAGGGTTGCTTCCCAAGCCTCCAACTCCTCCCAAAAATAGTTCGAAGTTTCTCCTGCTAGGCGCACCAACTTTCTAAATCATTGAAAATAAGGGGTATTTTTTATGCCTATATTTCAGGGGTAGTTTAAGTCATTGTTTTTAATGACTTTATGGTTCTAACTCTGACTAGGTCTTAAATATTCTAATAACGATAACGCCTGAAATTCCATACGGAAGGCCTGATGGAAATTTATAGAACCATGATTGTAATGAGAGGTCTCTATTTTGATTTCAAATGTAGAGCCAGTTTTCGAAGGATTGGCTTCAGCATCTTCATTTCTTCCGCAGACAAGACTTGAATGGCATTTTCAGCTTCGCCAAACCGAACCTCAATTGTTTTATCAATTAAACGCAATCCCTTATTGGTTAGGGAAACTGTTTTGACCCGGCCATCTCGCGGGTGAGTTCCGCGTTTTATATATTTCTGAGCTTCGAGGCGGCTTAACGCCGCCGTCATCGCACCCGAGGATAAAAGTATGGTTTCCATGAGCTCTGTAGGCGTCTTCTGATAAGGATGCCCCATTCGGCGAAGTGTCGCAAGAAGATCAAGGTCGGTATAACTGATACCATATGGCTGGAGCGTATCTGCCGCCCTCGATTTCAAAAGTGTACCAAGGTAGATGAGACGGCCAACAATACTCATTGGTTCACAATCTAGATCTGGTCGTTCTTTTCGCCAATCTGCGAGCAGTCGATCTATAAGGTCCTCCTTTGAGGTGTTGTCCATGCTGGTGGGCGTGTGTACTTTCATGTGATTTACCTTGACATAAAGATTGTTTATCTTGATATAAAGATATATATCAACTGCCCAGCGGTCAAGATGTGAAAGCATGGCCAATTCAAATATCAGGAGACTACATTGAAATTCCTCAATCCACTTAGAAAATTGTTTCTTTGCCTTTTCATAACAGCGCTGGCTGCATGCACTAATTTTGCTGACGAAGCAGGTAGTATTCGTGTGCATGAAGGGGACATTGTTTTGAATAATGGGGTGTTTTTAAACCCTCGAACTCAAACGCAAAGGGAGGGAGGTCTAATCATACGCAATGGTAAAATTTTTGCGAAGTTAGACACGCCCATTATTGACTTTTCAGCAAAAATTATTGACCTGAATGGGAAGTTTGTCATCCCAGGGTTGATTGATCTTCATACTCACTCATTTGGCAATCAAATCCCCGGTGCCGCAAATGACAATCCTGGCACAGAAGCTATCGCTGAACGTATTTTGCAGGCTGGCGTAACGGGGTTTCTAGACTTGTTCGGAGATGAAGACGTACTTTATGAAGTGCGTGAACGTCAACGTCGAGGTGATATTGGCGGCGCTGATATCCATGCTAGTCTTTCTTGCGTAACAGCACCTAAAGGTCATTGTGCTGAATACGGGATACCTACACGCACGCTCACATCTCCCAAGGAAGCTGTTAAAGAAATTACTGAGCTTGCCGTGCGCAAACCAGATATTATAAAAATCGTCTACCAACCAAGTGATGACCAACCATCAATTGACAAAGCAACTTTCGAAAGTGTCGTTGCCACAGCAAAAAAAATGAACCTAAAGACTGTAGTCCACATAAAAACATGGCAAGATGTTAGGGATGCCATGGATGTTGGCGCAACTGCAATTACACATATACCACGTGGTCCTATCCCAGCAGATCTGCCAAAGTTGATGGCCCAGAATAAAATAATCGTGATTCCAACACTCACAGTACATACTGATTTCGTGAACTTTTTATTCGATCCAGAAGTTTTGGATGCTCCTCTAGCGCGCAAGCTAGTGCCAGTGGATTTAATTAATGCGTATCGTGATGAAGCATTGATAGATAAATATCGTGATCGACGGATAAGTTTTGAAGATCGAAATAAGGAAACGCTGGCATCGGTCCGGGCTATGGTTAAGGCTGACGTACCAATATTAGTGGGTACGGACTCAGGTAATTGGGGTACTATTCAGGGCTATTCTACGCATCGTGAGATGATAAAGCTCGTAGAAGCTGGGCTCTCGTCTTGGGAGGCTATTGCCGCCGCGACCACTCTTGCGGGAGATTTCTTAAGTGAGCGAGTAGACATTGAAATTGGTGCTCCAGCGAATCTAGTCATACTAAATGTATCCCCGATACAAGATATCAGCAACACCCAGAAAATTGAAATTGTTATTCACCATGGTCGTCTCATTGCACTGTGACTGTTGTACTATTATCTGAAATACTACCAACGTCCATTTTGTTTCCAACAGCAAAGTGACGGGAGAAATAAAAGGTTTCGTTATTTGGGAGTAAATCGGTGCCTACGTTGAGAAATGATCTTTTCCCACCCCTCTAATTCCCCCCAAAAATAGTTCGAAGCTTCTCCTGTTAGGCGCACCATTGTTAGCAAAAATAAATCTCGACATTGTTGAAAGTTGTCAACTTAAGACACAAAAATTTTATACGATTAAATAGTTGCGTAAACTTAGCCTGTTAATTTTAAAAATCCCAACTATATTCAGCTTTACATTTTCCGCTTGCTGCGGTTTTCCATGTTCGGCTTCCGTCTGTTGGATCTGTAGACAAGCACCAACCTTTATCATTATTTGCACCATATGAACGAAGGATTTTTCCATCTTTACGGAGTTCAATTTTATCGACCATAAACCCATCAGAACCTGACGTGCTGATTTTCACGCGTGTTGCTTGCCCTCTTGTTGTCGCATGAATATCCAGGTCTTCTAGCCCACAGCCAAAAACACCGCCCACAACACCATGTTCTTTGCCAACACCAATTATTTTTCCTTTAGCGTTATAAAATGTAGCCGTAATCGTATCTTTTGTGCCTTCATCAGAAATACCATCGACGTCACAATCAATGGCGACAGAATAATGTTCTTCGCGTGTCGACTTCGATTCTGATTGTTAGTAACTCCATGTATATTCCGATTTGCATTGGTTGCCCGCAGCTTCTTTCCAATTGTTGCTGCCGTCCATCGGATCTGTTGAAAGGCACCAACCCTTATCATTATTACTGCCAAATGTACGAACTACACGGCCTGCTTCTCGCAGTTCTATTTTATCAATCATAAACCCGTCAGACCCGTCTGTGCTGACTTTTACTTTTTTCACACGGTCTGTTGTTGTGGCTCTTATATCTAAATCTTCAAGTCCACATCCAAAAACACCACCGACAACACCAACTTCGCGGCCAACTCCAACCACAGCATCCTTATCATCATAGAATGTGGCCGTAATTGTGTTTTTAGTGCCTTCATCCGAAATACCATCGACATCACAATCAATCGATACTGAATAGTGCTCAGTTCGCACCCCGCGCGGCGTTAAGTTTTGCGCTGCAAATTCGAAAGAGTCCGAGTTAGGGGCTCCTGGAACCGAAGTTAAAAATCGCCCAGACCACAAGCCCATAAGCTCACCCTTTGTACCGAAAGGTGCAACACCTCCCGCAAAGCGAAACGCGGGGCGATCTGTCACACAGGTCTGTACGCGCTGTGTGCGACCAATGTCGCCTTTGTATAAAAGGCGGCTTGTCCCTGCCGCGTAGTTGAGTTTTGAGACATATAGGATATCGCTATATGGTGTTGATTGAGTGTACCCTTTGAACAAAGCATCTGCCCCATCGGAGGTGCATTGAGCAATGTATTGTGCAGACTTTGCCGCTTCACTAGCACTTGAACCATCCGGGTAAAATTCATCGGAACTAAATGTAGAAACAACAAACATTTGCCCATCTGCTTGCGTCAGCAAGCTTGAACTTTGGCCAGAAATATAGGTCGAAATTAGCTTACAGTCTTTAAATGATGTTCCCGCATCCAGCAAAGTAACCCCCACACTCGTCCGGCAAATACTAGCTGTGTTTTGATTTGGTTTCACACTTCCCGCCCCATCGAGCGAATAAAAACGATCCTCTTTTTTGTTAAATGTGACACCTGATGCGTCCCTACCACCGCTTGTATCAAGGTGCGCCAGTCGTTGAATGCGCCCGCTCTTTGGCAAATGATAAAAGCGCGACCCACCATTTGTCCCGACGCTGATAATTTCACCGACTGCTTGCATAGAACTGGGGTGGCGTTCCAAACCATCGCTGGCGTTGCAATATGTCTCCCAAGTCAAAGGAATATCAGAATTTTCCCGATATGTACTACTATACATTAAAACGCCACCGCAACCGGTCGATGAGTTAGTGCGTGAAACGGAAACTACAATGCGCCCCGTTGATGTCATTGTAATACCTTGAACATGATCAGAGTTACTGACATTTGCATCGTATTTATTGGAGAAATCCGATACCTTCGTATCCACAACAATTGAATTACGTCCCTGCATTTGCTTGACGGCATACATAACATCAGGGACTTGCGGTCCTTTTTCTATGCCGCGTCCAAAAGTAGGTTCTTCGACGATTTCCAACAAACTATAGTGGTCATATGGATTACCAGGGTAATTCGTTTTAAGCCCCCCAACATCAGAAGCGTTCATATTGCTAAGATCACAGCTTTGCGCGGCCTTAGCATAATCAAATGATTTACATAAAAATGTGCTTTCTGAGAGACAAGCACTCATACATTGTCTCACACTCTTATGCGATAATTTTTTGGTATTATGACCGGAAAGCGCAGCATTTGCAGTTTTAGAAAATGCTGAACTTTGTGCATTGGCGATGTTTGATGTTCCGACAACCAGTACGGCGAGCACTCCAAAGGCATATGCTATTCTTGTTTGAGTGTTTTTTTTTGAGGGTGACAATTTCATGTGAGCTCCATTGAGTAAATTTAACACTTTTTCACAAAATTTTTTCAAAACACAAAATGAAGAAAGCCAAATTTACATGAAGATATCTGCAGATATGCTAATATTACTAAAAATCACTATCCCACTTGGTTGTAAAGCTGTAAGCCTGTTCTCAGGTAACAACTGCAAATTCCGATGTTAGTTGAGAGATTTTAGGTGGGGTTTGGCTAAAGAAAAATCATATACGTTTGATAATTTTGAAATCAAACCATCGGATATGTGCCTGTTTGAGCATAATGTGCCAGTGAAGCTTGAGCCTCAAGTGTACAGGCTTTTAGCTTTATTGGTTTCGCGTTATCCCCAAATAGTCACCAAGAAAGAAATAAATGAACATGTATGGAATGGGCGTATCGTTTCAGATGCTGCGCTTTCTAGTCGTTTGCGCTCTGCACGAGCTGCGATTGGAGATAACGGAAAAACACAAAAATTGATAAAAACCATCCCTAACGTGGGCCTGAAATTTATTGGCAACGTTACAAAGCACCCCCTTAAAACAACCAAACCGCGCCTTCCATATATCTCCAAAAAAGCTAAAATCTTGTTGTTTTCTCTAATTCTGTTAGGTATTTTGCCACTCAGTATTTGGCTCATTCCCTATTTCACATTGCGCAATCAATTTATAGTTACACATGACGCAGCGATTAAAGGGCATAATGTTAAAATCTTCAACTTCACATCATTAACCTCTTGTATGCAAGCCTGTTTGAGTGAGACCGAATTTTTATGTAAAACATTTGATTATTCAAAACTGCTAAGAACATGTGATTTAAGCGACAAAACTGCAACAGATGTAGGGGGGTTGAAGACAAATTATGAGCATGATCCCTATGACCATTATGCGCGTAAAACAGCCCCGTAAAACTGCAACATCTTGCGAATACTGACTATAGTCTAGCCGGGCATCATTAGAAAGTTCCCCATATGTTGATATATTGCGCTTTTCTTGACAGAAAAGCAGTGGTATCTTAGCTTGACCCAATCTGCCGCAGGTATATCCGAGGTAAAACCGGGGCGGTTTTTATAAGGTGAGGGCGCAAAATGAATATAATGAAATTATTGGTTTGTACGAGCATACTAGCTCTGTCTGCGTGCGGCGCACCAGATAGACCACAAGAGACAACACAGACAATAACGGATCAAGAAGCTGGAAAAATAAAACTAGCCAAGCGTGCAGGAGCTCCATTGTTTGACGGAATGGGCGATTATTACCGAGAGATTACTGCGGTAAATCCGGACGCTCAAAAATACTTCAACCAAGGCATGGTACTGGCTTTCGGGTTTAATCATGCCGAGAGTATCCGCTCTTTTAAAGCCGCGCAGAAACTAGATCCAACTTGCGCCATGTGTTATTGGGGCGAGGCTCTTGCGACCGGACCAAATGTTAATGTGACCAGTAACGGCAAAGCTATTTTATCAGAAAAAAACTCGCTGGCGGCAAAAGCAGCCATCGACAAAGCGCTAGAACTGCAAAGCTCATCAACACCGCTCGAACAAGCGCTGATCCAAGCACAAGCGAAGAGATATAGCGCCGATCCTACAGCGGCCCGCGCACCACTTTTCACCTGATTTTACTATATTTACATGTGAAAGAATAGAGACGGGATGCCGTCCTTCATTCGTACCCGGGTAAATTGTTTATCAACGATGTCTCCAGCGGGGGTAGACGTGGACGTTAACAATTATTCAAGGGGCTGTCCTAGATAACATCAATTAGGTGTTGTATATGGGCAATATGAGGAAGAGTATAATTAGTTGGGCTAAGCAGGTTCGTTTGGTCGAACATTTTGTGTCTGGCAGCACGGCGAGATGCACCTCGCATTTGATAGGTGTGAACAAGAGCACTGGGCTTATTATTTCCACCGTTTGCGAGAGATTATTGCTTTTGAGTTGGAACTGGCTGAGCAGGAAATTTTCGGCGGAGAGATCGAAGTTGACGAGAGCTATTTTGGCGGCAAGCGTAAAGGCAAGCGCGGACGCGGCGCAGGTGGTAAAACCCTAGTGTTTGGGCTGTTAAAGCACGGTGGTAAGGTCTACACCAAGATCATTCCGAATGCCTCTTCCAAGGTTTTATACCCCATCATCGAACGCAAAGTTGTGCCCGATAGCATCGTCTATAGTGACTGCTGGCGTGGCTATAATGTGCTCGATACGTCCGAGTTTAAACATTATAGAATCAACCATTCGAAACTGTTTGCTAACGGGTACAATCATATCAATGGTATCGAGAATTTTTGGAACCAGGCGAAGCGCCATATGCGCAAATTTAATGGTGTACCAAAGGCTCATTTTGACCTATTTTTGAAGGAATGTGAGTGGCGTTTTAATAACCCAGACCCACTGACACAAAAAAGACTGTTAACTCAATGGGTTAAAAGCTATTTGAACTAGTGACCTAGGACAGCCCCTAAATTTTTTATGATAAAAGAAGCATTTTTGTCCAGATGAATAAGGTAAAATTTGGACTTAGCTATATGTCTTCTAGCCGCGCCTTAATAGCCAACAAATCCCGCCATGCATCTTTTTTAAGCTCTGGTCGTCTCAGCAAAAATGCGGGGTGATAGAGCGGCATTGCGGGGACTTGTTCGCCGGCTGTGGCAAGTTCTTGCCAGCGGCCTCTGGTTTTCATAATGCCCGTTTTACCGGTAAGAGCTTGTAGGGATATACCGCCGACTATGACCACCAATTTTGGCGCGATAAGCTCCATATGGCGGGTGATGAACGGGGCGCACATAGCCAGTTCTTCCTGGGTAGGATTACGGTTTTCGGGCGGTCGCCAATTACAGACATTGGTGATATAAAGTTGGTCTTCACTTAAGTCGATGGCCGCGAACATTTTGTCTAATAATTGCCCCGCTGGCCCGACAAATGGTTTGCCGCTCTCATCTTCCTGGCGACCCGGTGCTTCGCCGATAACCATGATGTCAGCATCCGGATTACCGCGTGCGAACACGACATTTCTGGCATGGTCACTGAGCACGCCTGCATCAAAACCTTCGATAATGGTTTTAAGGGCGTCGAGGGTTGGTGCCGCCTTGGCTTGCTCCGCCGCTTTTTCTA
>JAJFFM010000079.1 GCA_021776675.1 Robiginitomaculum sp. | reverse complement strand
GTAGGAGTCTGGGCCGTGTCTCAGTCCCAGTGTGGCGGATCATCCTCTCAGACCCGCTATAGATCGTTGCCTTGGTGAGCTCTTACCTCACCAACTAGCTAATCCAACGCAGCCCCATCTAATAGCGATAAATCTTTCCCCCGAAGGGCGTATACGGTATTAAACCTCGTTTCCAAGGGCTATTCCGTACTACTAGGTAGGTTGCTACGCGTTACTCACCCGTCTGCCACTATCCATTATCCGAAGATAACTTATCGTTCGACTTGCATGTGTTAAGCCTGCCGCCAGCGTTCGTTCTGAGCCAGAATCAAACTCTCAAATTGAGAATGTTCTCTGACTGCTTTTGTTCTGGCGTAACTTGAATATAAATACTCAAGTTTCGCTTTGCGTTCAAATTATTGACGAGATCCCTTAAGATCATCTAGATTTTTTCCAAAAGGAAATCACCCAAAATCACCCAAGCGATTTCGTTATAAATAAAAGAAACGTCAAAACAGTCAGTAACTTTGTTCACATCCACTACCTAATAAATTAGGGTAAATGCAAACGGTGTGCACATATCAAGTATGTGCTCACAGCCAAAAGCCGCCTGCGTCTCTCTTTCCATATTCACAATTTCAAACAACACGAAAACTAAATTACTTTAGCTCTCAAAAAAAGGCTCTCTAAAGAGCCTCAACCTCGGACATATTTACGACCCGTTTAAGTGGCTCGCTACGTTCGAGATGCGCTCTATAGGGAAAGCATTTTCATGTGTCAAACACCTTCTTTAAAAAAAATCACTTTTCTTTAAAATCCCTAGAAAGGGAAGGTGCAGACGGCGAATTTGCCGACCTTAAAAACTTCAAAAGGCTCCTTAAGGAGCCCCTCCCTCGCCCGTTTTACTTACCACTAAGTGGCTTGCTTCGTTCGAGATGCGCTCTATAGGGAAAGCATTTTCTAGTGTCAAACACCTTTTTCAAAAAAAATGATTTTTTTAAAATAAAGCGCAGACGGCGAATTTGCCGACCTTAAAAACCTCGTTTTCCTAATAAAAACTCTGAAAACACGGGGTTTTCCACCTCTTCACGGCATTCCACCATACTTTTGGCGAATCCCTGTGTTGATGCGGACGGCCTTATAGACATAAACGACTAATAATTTCAACTAAAATCGGACAAAACCATACGACTTTCCTGTATATACTTAAAAATACCGCACCAGATTATTAAAAACAGAGTGAATCGACATGGTTTTCTACAGAAATCGCGATTCGATCAGGTTTTTAAAAGGGTAATTTGCGCACTAACCAACTAAATAGACCATTTCATACCAATTATTAAACTTTGCACCATAGTTTCAGCCGCCTAAATTATGTTGATAAATAATATAAATAATAGAATCGTGCGGAAGATTTCGCGCCAAATCAGACCGATGTTTAACCGTCGCATGCTACCTATTAGGCTGGCCAAGCCACTTGTAAGCTTCACATTTGACGATTTCCCCCTAAGCGCCATCACATCTGGGGCGCATTACTTAGAAAATGAAGGCTGGCGCGCCACCTATTACACATCTGCCGGCCTTGAGCAGAGCGAGAATCACCACGGCAAACACTTTAGCGCACAAGATTTATGCGGCTTAGAGGCGCGCGGCCACGAAATTGCTGGCCACACACACAGCCATGTCGATTTATCGCAGATATCCGTCGACCAAGCCATGACAGAAATACAGACAAATCACGTTACTTTAAAAAAAATGGGCGTAAAAGGCGAGATTAGCAACTTTGCCTACCCTTACGGCGAGGCTAGCGGGCGCTTGAAACAAGCATTATCAAAAAAGTTTACATCTATGCGCGGCATCCAAGGCGGTGCGCACTACGGTTGCGCGGATTTAAACGAACTAAAATCGCAAGCTATCGACACACAGCCAAATTTTGACAAAGCTATAAGGATAATAAATGGCTTATCCGCTCGCCCTGGCTGGCTGATACTCTTCATGCATGACATTGTTGAGAGCCCAAGTGAATGGGGATGTACACCTGATAAGTTTTTGCAAGTCGTGCAAGCCGTGAAAACAAGCGGCGCAGATGTTTTAACAGTATCCGATTCTCTTACATTTTTAAAAGCAAGAGCATCAAGAGCATGATGCTGACTAAACCGAACGCCCCTAAAGATAGCCTCAGCGTCATTCTGCTAACGTTTCAGCGCCCGGACGGCTTAAAAACGGCCCTACAAAGCTTGGAACGACAGGACTTTACCGGCTTGGATCATGAAGTTATTGTTGTTGATAATGACCCGAACGCAAGCGCCAAAGGTTTCGTTACTAAATTTACCAGCACATCAGAGCTAAATGTCAAATATTACAATGACCCCAATCCCGGTGTTGCAAACGCTCGTAATACGGCTTTGAAGGCCGCTAAGGGGAGATATCTTGCATTTTTGGATGATGACCAAGAGGCTTTGGAAAATTGGCTGCAAAATTATGTAAAAACCTCGCAAAAATACGGTGCCGCTTTGGTTTTTGGGCCTACTATTGCCCAAGTCAACTCTAACTCGAAATATCAGAGCTCTTACAAGGCCTATTTCTCCAGATTTGGAGAAGGTTTAGAAACCGGCTTGATCGATGACTTTTTTGGCTGCGGCAATTCACTGATGGATACACATTTATGCGAACTCCCCTCCCCGCCATTTGATCCGGACACAAATGAAACTGGCGGCGAAGACGATTTGCTCTATACGGCTTTAATAGCGCAAGGCATTAAAATTGCTTGGTCAAAAAATGCCAAAGCCAATGAATATATCCCGCAAGACAGATCGAGCCCAAGCTATATCAAAAAACGCAGCTTTGCCTTTGGCCAAAGCCCCACGGAACAATGCGCCCAAAGCACACCGCGAGATTATTTCGGCGTTGCAAAATGGATGGCTGTCGGTACGGCGCAATATTGCCTATACCGCCCTCTCAGTATTCTAGCCAAGCTGGCCGGTCACCCGTCCTATATTAGTTACCTGGCCAAGGCCTATGAAGGTGCAGGCAAAGTTCTTTGGTTCGGGCGGTTTTCGCCTAAATTATACGGAGAAACCGCACTCAAAGACGACTAAACCGGCAACAAACTCTGCCAAATAAGTTTCAGACCTCTATCAGGCCAATACAGGTTAAAAATCCAAATCGTATTTGCGCTTGAAACTACTAAATTCCCAACGCAAGTCTTCCAGCTCGCGCCGCAAGCGTTTCTTTTTCTTTAAGAGGCGTTTTTCTTCATCCGCCGTAATATCAGGATCAGATAAACGGTCTTTAACATCCTTCAACTGCTCTTCAGCGTCACCAATATCAGTTTCATATCGTTGATATTTCTGGCGCAATTCGTACTCAACATAACCCTCATCGTAACCAGCACGGAAATCCACGGCCATAGCCCCTTCGCAAACCGTATTATAGCTATTACCATTATGACCGCGCTCATAACCTTTATCATAGGTGCAATAATGGGTCAGGCCCTCTTCATAGCTTGAGAGGTAAGCCGAACGGTCAACCCCTGCCGCTAATTCGGCGCCGTACTCGCCGCATGTCTGCACATAATCCGCAAGACGGTCACGAGCCTTCCCGTTCACACCATCGCGGTAACCAAGATCAGCCCAATTACCCGCTTGGCATTCTTCTTCTGATATACTGGCACACCCCGGGAGGAGCAATCCTGCACCTAAAACTACATACATTACCAATTTGGATATATTACTCACGGCTGTGCCCTCCTGATTATTTAATAAGCTCTATCATATTTATTCTGAGCACACTATGACTTTTTATTTGCCCAGCATTCAGAGCACTTACAACACAAACACATCATTGTGATTTGCAGGAAAGTGAAAGTGTGCATATTTAAGGCACTCACATAAGACAATCACATAAGGGATATCAAAATGACAAAATATGTACTCATCGCAAGTGTAGGAATTGCAGCATTCATGATTTCGGGGTGTACAACTATGTCCGCTGGGAATGTTGAAACTGATACTACGGCTCAGCTTGCACCCGTTGAACAAAGCGACAAAGTTGTCGAAACGACCGCAGTTAAAAACAAAATGCCGAAACTCAATATCGTAAATATTAAGCAAGACGGCGATGATGTTACCTGCAAAATTATCCTCGAGCCCGGTTCACGACTACGTGGTAAGAAATATTGTTTTTCAAAGAAAACTTGGGAAGAAAGAAGCGACGAATCCTCTCGTATCGTCAATGAATTCAAAGAGATGTTCGTAAACCTCGGTTCAGTTCACGGTTAATACTAACTATTTAAGAGTTCGAGTCATTACTGAGGAACCATCTTCGTATCTCACCCCGGAATGATCATCCTGAGTATTAACTTTCATCTCACCGCTAATATCTGACGTTATGGTTATTTTACCAGCGTGGGATCCATATTTTCGGCGCAGAGCAATAAAAGGCTGTTCTACATAATAGAAAGAAAAAGCAGCCAGGCCAAAACTTAATAAAATAGCCGCGACACTGACGGTTAGGCTATCGCCGAAACTGCGTGCAAATAAATTCAGAATGGGTACGTGCCACAAATACAGCGCATAGGACACGGAGCCTATCCATGCCAATGGCTTCCACTCGAGAATTTTAAATGCAAAATCAAGCGCACGCCAATAATAGAGATTTAAAATAAGTATAAATATTGCTGCGCCCTGTACAGTAAAGCGCAAGGTATAGCGGAACATCTCATCACGAATGATAAAAGAAAGCACAAGACCAATGAATGCCAAGCCAGTTGGGATAAAGCCAATAAGGTGTTTAAACCGTTCTGCACTGCCGCTCATATGCAGGGCTACGGATAGCAAACAACCCCAAGCAAGACTGTCAATACGCGCATCGGTCATCATATAATTGTAATCATGCACCGGTAGATTTGTACCAAGTGCAATATATGTCCGCCATAATAATGCAGCCACGATAATGCCGCAGAGTGCGCGCGCTAACTTGCTCCAGTTTAAGCGACAAAAGACAACCAGTAACGGAAAAATGAGGTAGAAATGCTCCTCTACGGCCAGTGACCATAAATGCGTCCACGGCATGAAAGGTAATTCACCCGCCGTACGGGCAATAACTTGGTATATATTCGTAAAATAGCCAACGCCGGCAGCAAGCTCCATAAGCGCAGGTTGGCCATAGCCTAATATAATATAAACACAGGCCGTCACATATAGCATAAATAACAATGCCGGATAAAGCCGCACAATACGCCGCATATAAAACTTACCAAGCCCGAGGCGCCCCTTTGCATCCGATTCTGCAAGCAGTAAGCGGGTAATTAAAAAACCCGAGATAAAAAAGAACACAGTAACGCCGAACCCGCCTGGGACAATATGTTCAAATCCCATATGGGCAATAATAACGATTAAAACAGAGAGTGCACGGAGGCCGTTTAATCCCGGGATATATGCAAAATTTGCCATTTCCGGAATCTGTGCTGAAATTTTTCCGCTCATAGTTTTACCATCCTCATTTAGGGCAGTTTATCTAGAGAACTGCCACTTCAAATCGTTGTGGCTAAGCCCATGCAAAATTTATGCCGCCCCTCTATTATGCAGTCAGAATGTTATGGGGGTCGATGGTAATGGATTAAGGATTGCTAGGCGGAGTGACGTACTTTCATATGCGCAAAATAAAATTTTTGTATTGTCAGCACTCGCGCAAAGTCTAAACTACTTATATGAGACTTTATCAAAATCAGGCCGACGACAATATGGGACTTTTTATTAAATGAGGTTGGGTACAAAATCCGGCGTCCACGATAAATATGACGCTAATGACCGCAAACACCCCCCTATCGGGTTGGCGCTGGGTGGTGGAGTTGCCCGTGGTTGGGCCCATATTGGTGCTATCCGCGCCCTCATCGAAGCCGGGATTGAGCCAGATATCGTCAGTGGTACATCCATTGGCGCACTGGTTGGTGCTTCATATCTTTCGGGCAATTTAGACGTCATAGAGGACTGGGCCCGTTCCCTGACTAAACGCCGCTTACTCGGCTATATGGATGTAAGGTGGGGCGGCGCAGGCTTAATGCGCGGCGAACGCTTGGCCAAAGTCCTCAACCATTATCTCGGTGATATCCATATCGAAGACATGGACCGCAAATTTGCCGCCGTGGCATGCGATTTGCGCACTGGTTATGAGGTTTGGCTACAAAACGGCCCTCTCGTTCCGGCTCTGCGCGCAAGCTACGCCCTGCCCGGCGCTTTCGAGCCTGTCAAAATAGATAACCGCCATATGATCGACGGCGCATTGGTCAATCCTGTGCCCGTCTCTACGTGCCGCGCCTTGGGCGCACATATTGTCATTGCGGTAAGTTTGAACGGTGATGCATTTGGCCCTATTGGTTCGTCCCATGATCTCGACTTTAACGATCAGGAAGCCGACGCCCTAGACCCGTTTGAATTGGCCGGGCAATCTCTGAACAAATTACGCCCAGATAGACTTTTACTGAAAAGCTTGCTCGGCGGCACTAAATCCGAAGGTAATATCAAGCTCGGCTCGGTGATGATGGGTTCGCTTAATATTGTTATGGACCGCATAGCCCGCTCCCGCTTGGCTGGTGACCCTCCAGATGTATTCGTAGCCCCGCGCATCGGCCATATCGGCATGACAGAGTTCTCCCGCGCCGACGAGCTCATTGAGCGCGGCTACCGCGCCATGCAACACGAAATCCCACTTATTCAGAGTGTCATAGACGTGCTCGGCCAATTACCGAGCGCGGAGGTGGATTAAGCTGCCGCAACTTCTTGCTTCACTCTCTTTGCAAACACCACATAACACAGCGCAAAAAATGCGATGAAGCAGATATTTATCCAGCCGCCTATGATGACCGCGCCTGCGGGGTATGGGATATAGGGGGCTATTGGGCCGTTCAGCAGCGTCCAAAATGTTGGGGTGAAGATAAGTATCCATTTTGGGAATATGGTTTTGTATCTAAGCACCATATAGATAAATAACACCGAACCGGATATTCCTGCTACAAAGCTAATCTTTTGCAGCGCCGCGATTAAGCCGCTGATTTTCTCCGCCGTGTAATAAATATCGCCATTGCCGACAAATCCGTAGGTCGTGTAGATAGCGTGGTATGTGCCGCCAATGACAAACATCACCACAAACAATGTTGTCACTATGCGCGCCAGCAACCTGTTATGATCTCGAAATGCCAGATAATACATCATGGAACCCAGGGCATACAAAAGTCCCGCCAAAGGCCCGACCACGCCGCCAATTATCAAGCGGTCCGTGTGCACGGTGTTCATCAGCGCATTATCGATAAAATCAGCACCGCTAATGGGGCGGAGATAAAAACACATATCCCCGAACAACATCAACAAGCCGCCCATGATACCGAATGCAGCTAATCTGACTAAAAATGCTGAATTAACGCTTGTCTGCATGTTTGCTCCCATTTAGAGGCCAACATAATACAGAATTACTTCTTTATTATTCGGCGGCCAAAATTTCCATAGGTTCTTGCCCTGCTTGTCTGAAAATTCTGTGAACTTCATCATATTGTGTTGGCGGTAAAATACCGAGGCGGGCGCGCGCAGCCTCCAAAGGTTCGGCCAGCAACTCCATAATGTCTTCTAAAACCACCCTTTGCGCTAATTTACCATTGCGCTTACCTTCGTGCATCGCCTCCATAACCGGCGCACCGCGAGGGGCTATTTTTTTAATCTCGCGCCCGCCCATATAAGAAATAAAGATAACACCGAGCCCCGGAGCCTGACCGTGGGAAAATGCCAACACGCAAACTTCGCCGAGTGCGTCGCGGTTATAACCCGTCAGCACATGCATCAAATCGTGGGTATCGCGCAGTCTATGCCCATACCATTCCAGAACATCATTATAGGTAGGATAGCCATCTGAAAAACGGTCAAATTCTTCAACCAAGCCGGCCGCAGATAATCCTTCGCGCTGCATAAATTCCAGATAAGCTGCACCAACCGAACCTGCAGGAAATTTGCTTATGGCCGCATGGTCATCAAGTAACGGTACCAAATCACGGCGCTCCGCAATGCGCAGCCTGCCCTTTTCGGTACGCTCGAAATCTTCAAACCCGCGTAACAGCGCCTTACCGTTCAAGGCTTCAATGATATAAAACACTTGTGCAGTGTCTTCTTTATCTGCGATTAAATTACGAAAATGCCTAAGCGCCTTTAACGGGCGAAGCCGTAGACCTTTTCTATCCCGATGAACATATTCGTCAGTCATCATATCCCTTTCGCCCCTGCTCAGACTTAGATAGTAAAATACTTAGCAAAATTAAGGCAATTTCACAACATACCATCAAGCATGGTGCGCATACAATAATGATGTAGCCTTAACAATCCGTCTAAAGACTTTCCATCAAACCTTTAGCAATATCCATATAGCGTTTGGCGTGTTCGCTGTCTGGGGCCGCCAAGACGATGGGTGTGCCTTCGTCTGCATTTGTCCGAATATCCAGATGCAGCGGAATTTCGCCTAGGAACGGAATGTCTTTTTCGCCCGCAGTTTCTTTCGCACCGCCGTGGCCGAATATATCAGTGTGTTCACCGCAACTTGGGCAGATGAATGTGCTCATATTCTCGATCATACCGAGGATTGGTGTCTCGGTTTTAACGAACATATCATAAGCTTTACGCGCATCAATCAGGGCAATGTCCTGCGGAGTCGAGACGATGACCACGCCCGTGAGCGGAACCGTTTGTACGAGTGTCAGTTGCGCGTCGCCAGTGCCGGGCGGCAGGTCGACTATCAATACATCAAGGTCACCGTCTTCCGTCCAAGCCACACCGTTCAGGAGCTGCTGCACCGCGCCAATGACCATAGGTCCGCGCCAAACCGTAGCACGACCTTCGGGGACCAAATACCCCATAGACATAGCTTTCATCCCGTGGCGGGTAACGGGGCGTATCATATCGTCTTCGGTAAACTCAGGCTTGCCGCCTTCACCCAACATTCTTTGAACAGACGGGCCGAAAATATCGCAATCAAATACGCCAACTTTCCAGCCTTGCTGCGCGAATGCTGCCGCTAGATTGATAGACGTGGTAGATTTACCAACCCCGCCCTTACCGGACGCCACCGCGATAATCCGCTTAATGCCTTTGATAGCAACGGGTTTTGGCGGCGGTTTAGCACCATGGCCAAAACCTTTTTTAGGTGGTGCTTGCTTACCCTTTACTTGCGGCGCTTGGTTCTGCCCAGACGGCTTTGGTGCGGGCGCTTCCGCAGCACCGGAATGTGCTGTCATCACAGTGCGCACAGATTTGACGCCAGACAATTTGGCTACGGCTTCATCGCATTTCTTGCGCACACCTTCCATGATCCCAGCTGTGCCTTGATCGATTTGCAGAGTGACAAACACTTCACCGTCTTGGGCGCTGACATCTGTGATAGCCCCAGCCGTTACAACGCTGGTGCCAGTTTTAGGATGGATCACTGTATCTAGCGCAGCCATCACCTTCTTATCGGATAATTTTTTAAACATAGGGTGTCTTTTATTTGGAGGTGTCTCTTATTTATCTAGGAGGCTTCTAAACTTTATCTTGTCCGTAGTACAGCGTTACTACGTGTTTCGCCTCAGCAAAAAACAACCAGCGCTCAAATACTAATCCGAGCAAACAAGAAGCTGTGGCAAGACACAAGATAAGCACTCTTCCCATATCCTGCAAATAATGCATAGCCACACCAATCAATATAAATGGTAAGACGAAACCTAGAATAACTGCAATAAGACGGATTTTGGTCGCATGTTTGCGCGCGATTTGGAAACCCATTTCTTTGAGTAAATAATTGTCTGCACTGTGGGGGCTTGCAGCCAATGACACTTTGCCAAAACCACCAAGACCCGTCGCACTCTCGGCCGTACTAACCGCTTTGCCTGAATGGATATGACGCCAATATATGGCCTTAACAATCAAGCCAGTTACCAGTAAAATACCAACCGGTTTGAACAGATGAAACGCAATGTCCACCATTCCAAATACAGTGGTGAGAGCCATTACAAGCACGGCGCCGCTCATGAGAGACATAACCAGATAGCCAATTTTCGTCCAGATATTGTGCCAAGCCGGAATGGTTTTAAGACACGCATATATCATCGAAGTTGTGAACACGGTAACAAGTGCCATAACAGCACCGACCATACCAACAACGCCCGCTATGCCCGTATTTTGATCCAAAAACACCCAATAAACCCCAAAAATACCCATGGGAATAAATGTCAAAATCGCCATCACGCCTTCACGGGATAGCCAGCTAGAGCGCCACTGGGACAAAGCTCGCCATGCCCGTTCGGGGTGCCCTAAATGTCCGGTTGAAGATAATAGTCCCGTAATGATTAGCCCAAAAGATACCGCTAACATGACAAAACCCATGGCCTTATCTGCAGGTAGATGGTTATGAAAAGACAATAGCGCCAACCAGAAGAACAAGCCGTAACCTGCGCCTGTGGCGGTAGTAAAATAAATAACGGATTTAGCCGGATGCATGGGTGGCTCCTGATAAAAATTTGTGTTGTATCTCCTTCCCCCATTTATGGGGGAAGTGGGCGCCTCTTGGCGCGCGAAGGGGGCTGCCGCCCTTGCGGCACGGAGAAGCAATAGTGGGAGTCGAGAGCTCAGAAGCGTGCAAGTGCACGCGCCCCCATCCCCCCTTCGGGGTACTTCCCCCATAAATAGGGGAAGGAAGTACGGTGTTGCTTTGATTTACGCGCGCCATACCTAAACCGACAAAATCTTATCGACCCAGCGTGCCAATAATGGTGCTGCGCCTTTTTCGTCATCTGCGTATTCCAATGTACGCGGAACAGCATCTACGCCGTCCTGCTTTGGTCTTGGTGGCAGGTATTTATTGACCGGTTTGGTGCCTTGCTCAGGCATCAAATTATAGCCCTGTCTGGCTGCTACTAACTTAGATACGTCCGAGTTCGGATCACCTAAGTCACCAAATGAACGTGCACCTGTTGGACAGGTGGATACACAGGCCGGAGCGCGGCTCTCTACGGGTAAATTTTCATTGTAAATCTTGTCGATGCACAAGGTACATTTCTTCATGACACCTTCGGTTTCGTCGTATTCACGCGCACCATATGGACAGGCCCATGAACATAATTTACAGCCAATGCAGATATCTTCATTGACCAGAACAATTCCGTCTTCTTCTCGCTTATAGGAAGCGCCCGTAGGGCAGACTGTGACACAGGGCGCATTATCGCAGTGCAGGCATGATTTGGGGAAATGCACGGTACGACTATCGCCCGTTTCACTCATGGTCTCGAATGTATGAATACGGTTAAACCAGACACCGTCCGGATCATTGCCGTGCGGGTTCAAGTCTGTCAGCGGCGCAGATTTCGCACCAGTATTCCATTCCTTGCAATTGGTCGCACACGCATGGCATCCCACACAAATATCAAGATCAATAACAAGCCCAAGCTTCTTTTTAGGCGCAGTTTTAGGGAGTGATGTCATGATTTATCTCCCTTTATCGTATTACCGTGTCCGTCTTTAATACCGGGAATACTCCCCGCATTTTCGTGCCTTTGACCGATCCATTCTTTGATATCGGTACGGCTAGCCGTAGTCTCGCCTTGCATATCTTTACCGTATTGGGAGATATCTGCGTCCGATATTGGGCCATTAGGCGCTTCGTACATGGGTTCAGTGAAACCAAATTCCTCGGCCGCACATTTGGTGATTTTGACCCTTAGGTCATACCAAGCCGCCTGCCCCGTGACCGGATCGGAATTTGAATATTCATAACCGTGTTTATTGGGCTTCAGTACATCAGAAATAATATGGTTGAGCAAAAAAGCCTGATTAAATTCAGGACTATCATGTTTGAGGCCCCAAGCGCCTTTACGCTTACCAATTGCGTTCCATGTCCAGACGGTATTTTTATTAACGCCAGTTATCAATTTAACCTGACCTTTAACCCGGCCGTGACGACTTTCAATCCAGACCCAGTCATCATCAACAATACCGATATCTGCCGCCATATCTTTGTGGATATGCAATTTATTGGCATTGGTGATTTGACGTAGCCATGTGTTCTGGGAACCCCAAGAGTGGTACATATGCATGGGGCGTTGCGACAGAGCATGGATCGGGTATTCATCCGTGTCCCCAGAAGCGTCCATGTCTCTTTCTTCGAACGGCTTATACCACATTGGCAGTGGGTCGAAATATGTTTGCGTACGTTCGCGGTGCTCTTCGGGTGGTTGATGGTCGCCGTGTCCTTGCGCGGCTAATCGGAAACGCTGTAGGTCTTCGTTATAAAGCTGATGAATAATCGGCTTAGCTTCGGCTATCCACCCCATATGGGTTGCATATTCCAGATATTCTTTATTGGCATGCTTAAAGAACTGCTTGCTCATAGGCATTTTATCTTCCCAGAAACAGCCATTTTCGATATATTTTTCTAATTGCTTAGGATTAGGCTCACCGCGACCGAATTTATCGCCGTCTTTACCGCGCCATCCTGCAAGAGGGCCAAGCCCCGGCTCGCGCTCATGATTGACCAAATAATCAGGATACCCACCCGGATATTTAGGGGTACCATCCGCATTGATCATACCCGGCAAATCGAGCATAGCCCCCAACTCCAGAAGCACGCTTTGGAATGTCCGCACATCGCGGTCAAGCTCGACTACGGGTTGGCGGATACCATCGGCTACGCCGTGACCTTGAGAAAACGGCCTATCGAGTACTGACAAACAATCATAGCGCTCAAGATAAGTGGTATCGGGCAATATCAAATCGCAATAAGGTATGGTCTCTGAATAAAATGCATCTGAATAAATAATCTTCGGAACTTTATAAGAGCCGTCGTCGTTCTTGGCCGTAAAGAAACCCAGAGTCTCGCCGATATTCATGGAGGAATTCCATGCCATATTAGCCATAAACATGAACAGCACATCAATACCGTACGGGTCTTTTGTGGCTGCATTACGCAGCACCATATGCATCATACCGTGCAAGGATAGCGGATGTTCCCAAGAGAAAGCTTTATCAATTCGCAGAGGTTGACCATCATCATCGACCACCAAGTGTTTTGGGTCGGTTGGAAAACCTGCAGGTGGTCCGCTCATAGGGGTCAAGGGTGTAAAATGCGGCGGCGTCGGTTTGGCGCCCGGCGGAATTGGTTTTGGGAAAGGCGGCTTATAGCGCCAGCCACCCGGTGTATCTACGGACCCCAAAAGCGCCTGTAAGACATGAATAGCACGGCAGGTATGGAAGCCGTTCGAGTGCGCAGAAATCCCGCGCATGGCGTGGATTGCTACAGGACGCCCGATCATTTTATCGTGCTTCTTACCCCAAGCATCCGTCCAAGGTTGGTCGATAAACACCTCTTCTTCAAAGGCTGCATGAGCAAGCTCTGCGGCAATACGGCGAATGGTATCTGCGGGTATGCCGCACGTTTCTGCCACAGCGTCAGGCGAGTATTCAGCCGCCATATATCGTTCGGCCAAATGGGAAAATGAAGGCACGACTTTCTTGCCTGCGACTTTTCGTTCGCCTGCAAATGCGGGTGTAATTATTTTAGAATGTGCGCTGACAGCTTTCTTTTTCTTCAAATCCCAGATCAGCGGATCGCCTTTTTTATTGCGCAAAAACAGCCCGTGGTCCGCTCCCCCCGGATTATCTATGACCAACCAAGGGGCATTTGTATAACGTGCCAAAGAGGCGAAATCGACTTTCTCGGCGCGGAGCAATTCATGGATAAGAGCAAAGATAAACAGCCCGTCCGTACCCGGGCGAATACCAACCCATTCATCTGCAATCGCGCCGTAACCATTACGGGAGGGATTGACCGCAACAAACTTACAGTCACCGCGTGTTTTCATTTTACCCAGACCGGTTTTAATCGGGTTACTATCATGGTCATCGGCCACACCGAGCATCATAAAATACTTTGTGCGGTCAAAGTCAGGGTCACCAAATTCCCAAAAAGCACCGCCGAGCGTATAAAGCCCGCCAGCCGCCATATTGACGGAACAAAAGCCGCCGTGCGCGGCAAAGTTATGGGTGCCGTAACGCGCAGCCCACCAACCTGTTAGGCTCTGGCTTTGATCGCGGCCTGTAAAAAATGCTAATTTGCCTGGGTCTTTACGGCGGGTTTCACCGAGCCACTGCGCAGCAATTTTCATTGCTTCGTCCCATTCGATTTCTTTAAAATCGCCGGATCCGCGTTCCCCAACCCGCAATAATGGCTTGGTCAGTTTAGCCGGAGAATTCCAATGCATAATGCCCGAAGAACCCTTGGCGCACAATACGCCTTTATTGACGGGATGATCAGGGTTTCCTTCAATATAACGCGGTTTACCGTCCTTAAGGTGGACTTTGATACCGCACCGACAGGCGCACATATAACAGGTGGAGAACTTAACCTCATCACCAACTATCGGTGAATAATCGATTTCTTCTTTTACCGTTTTAAACGGATTCATTGTGCCTTTTTGACCCATCTAATCGTCCCCTTATCACCACAATAACATGATTTTCATATACATATAGCGTATATCAGCATTACCTAATATACAATTGCCAAGAAAACTCAAACAGTCAACAGGTTTTGCACCAATCGGCTAAATCATTGCCTTGGGTGTGAAGGGAACAACGACGCCGTCTTTGACCGTAAACACTCTGTCCATATAGGGTACAAGGCTCATATTGTGGGTAGCGACGAGTGCGGCTACGCCTTCTAGGCGGGTCATATCGAACAGGCTTTGGAAGACATTACCCGATGTATTAGGGTCGAGGTTACCCGTGGGTTCATCAGCCAACAGGATTTTAGGCTTATTCGCAATGGCGCGGGCGATGGCCACACGTTGTTGTTCGCCGCCGGACATTTGTGAGGGCTGATGATGCATCCGTTCGAACAACCCCATAATACTCAGCAAACGCTCAGCCTCGGCGCGAGCACCTGATTGGGATTTACCTGCGATCATTTGCGGTAATGCCACATTATCAAGTGCCGTAAACTCACGCAAAAGATGATGGAATTGATAAACAACCCCAATCTCGTTACGGCGAATAGCCGTGCGCTTATTATCAGGCAGGGACAAGCATTCCGTACCGTCGATATAAACTTCGCCTTGGTCTGGGGTTTCTAATAAGCCCGCCGCATGTAAGAGCGTGGATTTACCAGAGCCAGAAGGCCCCACAAGCCCAACCATTTCGCCGGGGTAAATATCAATCTCTGCACCCGCAAGCACATGCAAAACATTATCTCCCGAACGGAATGAACGGTGTAAGTTACGCACGGATAAAATAGGCCGTTTACTCATACCGTAAAGCCTCCACCGGATCAGTTTTAGATGCAGTTAATGCCGGAAAATAGGTTGCCAATGTCGAAACCAAAAAACCCCAAAACGCCACTGTAACAACCTCTGAAGTCAGGATTTTGACCGGAATATGATCAATGCCGTAGACATCAGCCGGGAATAACTCCGTGCCCGTTACAAACTCGATAGCACCTTGAATATGTTCAATATTAAGGCAGAATACGATGCCCAAAATGACGCCAGTTATTGTACCCAATATGCCAATAGCCGCACCCGCCATCAGGAATATTCGCAAAATAGAGCTACTGGTCGCGCCAATTGTTTTCAATATTGCTATGTCTTTGCTTTTATTTTTCACCAACATTATCATGGCCGAAAGGATAGGAAAGATTGCAATCAAAACTACAATCGCAAAAATAAACCGCATGGAAATTTGCTCTGTGCGCAAGGCCGTTGCAGTGGATTGATTTTTATCCTCCCAAGTTTGGATAAATAAAGGTTGCATTGCCGCTAGTCTGATTTTTTTCCTGATGTCATGAATTAAATCCGCATTATCTAATCGCAATTGGATATCAGTTGGACTCCTGCCTTGGTTGAATATCAGACTAGCCTGAATAATCGGCATATATATGTTCAAATTATCCGCTGAAAAAAGTCCGCTGCTAAAGACTGCGGCAACTTCGTAAGATTTAAATACCGGACGTGAGCCCATAGGTGTAACTTTAAGCACGGGCGAATAAATAGTTATTCTGTCGCCAGCTGTAACACCCAATCTATTAGCAAGATAAACACCAATAACAACTTTATCGCCGCCGTTATGTCCTGTGCCAAATCCCTCTAGGCTTCCTGCATCAAGCGTCTCGCTAACCAAGTCGATTTGTGATAAATCATCAGCAGAAATACCCGTAACAAGAGCCGGCGCAGTATGGTTGCCTGCTTGAACAAATGTTTGGGTCTGGGAAAAAATAAAAGCATTTTCAACGTTGGAAATTGATGACACCCAATCACGAAGACCAATTATTTCAAGCTGTGATGGGTTGGCTGACGTCGAACCAACATACATATGCCCATCAAGGCCAATGGTCATATCGATCATTTGCGAACGGAACCCGTTCATGATTGACATAATAGTGATCATGGCAAATATCGCGAGCATGATACAAGCAAAGGACAGTACGGCTATCAGGCCGACACCACCATCTTTCTTCTTGGCCCCTAAATATCTGGCCGCAATTTTGCGCTCAAATTTGCCGAATGGGGACGCGCCATTCGATATATCTATTGTGGAAACTTCTCCGGGTCGTTTCATAGAGACATATCCAAGTTTTGGTCCGTGCTTTGGTCCGCATATTGAGAAGCAATGAAAGCAATGGCAGCTTCCGGAGATTGTTGCTGACGTTCTCCGGTCGCTCTGTCTTTAATCTCGACTATTCCGTCTTTAAGCCCGCGCGGGCCAACAACGATTTGGTACGGTAAGCCGATTAAATCCATACGCGAGAATTTCACCCCGC
>JAJFFM010000078.1 GCA_021776675.1 Robiginitomaculum sp. | reverse complement strand
AATTCGGTCGTTACTGATTTGGGTTTTCGTGAATATACCTCTACCAATAAATCCATATTTGATGTGTTTTGCATCACCGCAGCACTGATGTTCGGTACGGCCGGCCTACCCCATGTCATCATCCGCTTTTTCACGGTTAAGTCCGCCAAGGCTGCGCGGGTTTCTGCGGGATGGGCTTTGGTGTTTATCGCCGTTCTTTATACGACGGCACCTGCGGTTGGGGCCTTTGCGCGACTTAATTTTATAGATACCGTCAATCAGGCGGTATATATAACGGACGCAGAAGATTATGATGCCAGCGCCGCCAATATTATAGCGCAAGGGGATAAGCCCGTTCCGAAATGGTATAAGTCTTGGGAAAAGACGGGCCTGCTTGATTTTGAAGACAAGAACGGCGACGGTATTATGCAATACCGCGGGCCAAATGCGCCAGACGGTATTGCCAATGAGGTTAACCCCAATAGGGATATTTTTGTGCTTGCCAATCCAGAGATTGCGCAGCTCCCCGGATGGGTGATCGGACTTGTAGTAGCAGGCGGCCTCGCTGCCGCATTATCTACGGCAGCTGGGCTTTTAATGGTAATCGCCTCCGCCGTTAGTCATGATTTATGCCGCCGAACTTTATTCCCTGGAATGAACGATATAACGGAACTGCGTGTAGCACGGTTTTCTGCGGCTGGCGCCGTAGTGTGCGCTGGATTGCTGGGGTTGTTTGCTTCCAAGCTGGGGTTTGTTGCACAGGTGGTTGCATTCGCATTTGGTCTCGCGGCAGCTTCTCTCTTTCCCATTATTTTCTTAGGGATCTTTTGGAAACGCATGAATAAGGAAGGTGCGATTGCGGCTATGTTATTCGGCCTTATCACTACGCTCTCATATATTATATATTTCAAGTTTTTAGGGGGCACACAAAACGGCTGGTGGTTCGGCGTATCACCAGAAGGGATTGGCTTCCTCTTTATGTGGGGCGCAATGGCAATTGGGGTTTGCGTTTCCTTGGTTACACCCGCACCACAGCAAAGCGTCCAAGACTTGGTAGAAAAAATAAGAGTCCCGGGTGCCAACCGTTCTTAGCCGGTAAATTGTAACCCGCTAACCATTTACCTCATACAAAAGATGACTGACCATTGGGTAGTTGATATAAATTTATCAACTACTTTTTGTCCAAGTGCCGTCATATGTTCGCGTCAGTTTTAATTATTAGGAGTATATTATGACGAAAAATCTTACCAAAGCACAAAAGCGTAAATTGATCAGTGATGTTGTTGCTGATGCCACTAAACAGGCCTCGGCTAACACCCAAGCGAGAGAACGCGCAATTGCAGATAAAAATGAGAAAGTTTATGCAGCAAGATTAATTGCAAAGATCGCTAAAGATTACGGCTTTAAAAGCCCGCCTGATGAAGTGAAGGAAAATGCTATTGCTAAAGTTAAAAAAGCGGCTGCAGATGTGCAAGAAAAAGCCAAAATACAAATGGTAAAGCACCAAGAAGCACGCGCTATCGCTGAGAAAAAACTATTCGCTGCACTTGAGATTTAAGCGGCATACTTTGTAGTACACAACCAAGAGATTTTGTTAAATAAAATGGTGATCCCGGGTGGACTCGAACCACCGGCCTCAAGATTAGGAATCTTGCGCTCTATCCACCTGAGCTACGGGACCTGATTTGGTATTGTAGGCCGTAAATTTAGGCTTGCCCAGCTTGTTTTTTAGGGCTTAGCGGGTGTTTACCTTTGCCAAAATTACGCATAGAGTTATCTAAATAACAAAAGGCATTATTGGTGCATTGGTATAAATCGATAATCTACGCGGTAGTGATTATAACTATGGCCGCCTCTATACCGCAAGCCACCACCGCAAGAACTACGGCCAGTAAACATGCTCAGGCCAAGTTAGTAGCGGGGGAAAGCGGGTTGGTTGAGCGGGTTATTGATGGGGACAGTTTGGTGCTTGCGGGTGGTCTAAGGGTTTCATTATCTGCTATACAGGCACCCAAATCTGAACGGATTGACGAGTTTTTATCATGGCCTCTCGCAGATGAAGCGGGGGACACTTTGCGGGCATTGACTGCGGGGAAGACGGTTAAACTGTTTTACGGTGGCGACAAGCGTGACCGCTATGACCGCGCCATAGCGCAAATTTATACATTGGACGTAAACGGAGCACCGGATGTCTGGCTACAAGAAGCCATGATCAAAGCAGGCATGGCGCGGGTTTATAGCTGGAAAGATTACCGCCAAGATACGCAAGCCCTATACCAAGCAGAAACCAAAGCGCGAAATGCAGGGCGGGGCATATGGAATACGAAAAATACAAATGGGTTTTACAAAATTCACAGCCCTAATCCTGACCCTTTAGCTCAATATATTGACACCGTACAGGTTATCGAAGGTGTCATTGTTAAAACCGCTGATGTGCAGCGGACAATTTATTTAAATTTTGGTTCAGATTACAAAACTGATTTTACCATCGCCATTCCTAAAAAATCCCGTAGGGCTTTTAAAAAAGCAAGCTATGATCCACTTGCTCTAACCGGTGCGCGCGTGCGGGTGCGCGGCTATGTGGAGCTTTTCGGCGGCCCCATCATCTGGCTCAACGACCCTAACAGGTTAGAGGTTTTGGATTAGTTTTACCCAATATGGTTAATCCGTCTGGCGTCAATTTGGCGTTAATCTTGTGGTAGACTTAAGGCTTTTATAAGTTCGTCCGCAAACTTTTCATCTAGGTTTTTGTTTTCAATAAATTGTACTCTTTTAGGTTTTGCTTGGTATCCTAATTTTGATAAATTATCTTCTGTTTTTTCTAACCAACGCGTGTTTTTTGCACGGCGAGCGCAGGCATTAAGAACTAAGTTTGAAAGCAATAAATGTTCAGAATGTATCAGAACACATGTATCCATTATTTCATCAGGTGGAAAACGTAATAAGGCATAAGCTGCGTCAACATAATATATAGTTTCATCTCTTTCAGAATGAATAAGTTTTATTTTGTCTGATATACTTTTTGCCTTATCCCAATCCCCAAGCCTATACCCATAATACATAGATACATATATAAGTATGAGTGGGTTCTCACTATATTTAGCTTCGGCTACATTTAAAATTTCTTCTAGCCTAACAGCGTTGAAATCTCGTCTCTCAACCTCATACGTTAGTTTAATAATGGCCATTTCAACATTATTAATCCAGCTCTCTCCTGCGTCTTCAAGAACTTTCTCAACCACTGCCAATGGATTTTCAACCGTTTTTTGTCTATAGCCCCTTGCCTGAGAAATATATTTTTCAGCTGCTCCTGCCTTTATGTCCAGAGATGCTATTTTAGTCTTGGCCGCACGGCTTAAACATTTAGAAGCACTCTCAAAGTCATCGAGTGTGTCAGTTGTATAACTATCATATTTTAATATAAGACATTCATAGTTACTCGCCGCTTGCTTGGATCCCCATGTTACAGTCATAGAGTGCCTTGGTAGCGCTCCATATGGTTTTGCCAAATCAGCAATCGTTCTAACAATTGCGTAATATAAGCCGTCTTTATCTTCAGCGCCCGTAATGTCTCCATTGATGTTTTTGAAGTTAATAATATTTGATGCTTGTTCATTATAAGTTGTTAGCGCCACTCTGTGATTGCCGTTTTCTTCAAACACGACATAATCTAATGTGTAAGAGGGCGTACCGCTGTTGGCGCAATCAGCAATATTATCCACAAGCCTTATATTGGAGTATTGTGTCAATGTTGAACGGGTTAATTTATTTACGTATAATTGGAGGTCGGAAACGCTTCCTGAATTTACCACATTTATATTTGGAATTATGGAGGAACAGCTAGTTTTCACCGCATTCAAACTTTCATAGGAACTGAAAGAGAAAAACCCAATACCAGAAATCGCTATAACCGCTGCCGTATAAATTAGCCGCTTTTTATTGTTATTTGAAAAAGAGAATAGAGAAGGTTTTTCTTTCTCAGTAACAATTATTTCAAAACTCCCTGGGGGGATTATAATTTGAATGGCATCTGACACTTTGTTGAATATTTTCAAATTTTTGCGTAGACGGTGCATTTCAACACGAACAATACTGTCCGTTGTCGGATCAAAGTCTTTACCTCGACCCAATACCGCCGTGGCAATACTGTATTGTGTAATGTCTTCTGAGCGTCCCCGTTCCATTTGCTCGAGCAGATATAATAATAAGTTGTTTTGTCTTTTGGATTTACCCAAACAGCCCGAGGCTTTTACCACATTCACAATATTTTGAACGCCGTAGTTCATAATTTAAGTTTCCCATCCCACCTATGCTCTTAAACAAACTGGTCTTATTTGTTAAGCTGTTTCAGCATAGATTGTAACGTTTTTGTACGTTTTAGTACTTTTTAAGTACCGTAAACTTTGCCACAAGACTTGCGCTGAGTGCATTCCCACAAAGGAAAGCTCTAACGCAAATGTAGGACATGTGGTTTTCTTTAATAATACACAATTGGCTCAACAATAAAACTTGTGAGCCGTTGGGTTTTTGTTAATCGGTCAAGCGGACGGCATATTCATGCCTTATCAAATCACTGGTCGATATTACGGCAAAATAAGGCCAAGGAATTGTGCGATGCAGCGCAATCAATTTTTTCATCCCGCTTTATTTTGCCGTTTTACTCATTCCCAAAATACTGCCGATAAAAGACCGTCAACACGTTTTACGATAAGTGCATAATATATTTATGCAAAATATTAACTGCATGATCGTCATATTTTTGCCTTTTATTAACCATAGTTTAACGGCGAAGACGACATGTTGATGCCTAAATCTGGTTTCTGAAATTGATATCTAAAATTGGTATCTGTATATGGAGAATATTATGTTGACGTTTACGCACTATCAACGAATCGCCCGCTATTTGCCCCATGTCTTGCTGGCATTTATTTTGGCGACAGCCCTTGGGCTTTCAGGCTGTGCGACCTCACAAAGCGATCCAGTGGGTCATTCTGATATCCGCACCGAGCAGCAAATGAATACCTCAACCGACGGCACCTATAATGAAAATGAATTGACCTCAGCCCTGTCAACCCATTTGGGTGTGACCTCTGAGAGTGCAGGCACTATGATTGAGCGGTTGTTCCGGAAACAAGGTCGTCCAGTTGGTTATATTACTGGACAAGAGGGCGGTGGAGCCCTTGTTGTTGGTCTTCGTTACGGCGATGGCACACTTTGGATGAAAGACGGAAGAAGCCAAAAGGTTTATTGGCGCGGCCCTAGTGTTGGTTGGGATTGGGGCGGCAATGCCTCCAAGGTGTTCACCTTGGTTTACGGCCTTGAGGATCCAAATTATATTTACCGCCGCTTCCCCGGTGTAGACGGTTCCGCCTATATTGTTGGCGGCATGGGCGTAAACTATCAACGGGCCGAAGGCGTAACTCTCGCGCCCATCCGTACAGGTGTTGGTGCAAGGCTAGGTGCTAATGTAGGGTATGTGGCATATAAACGCAAAAAAGGTATTTTGCCGTTTTAATCCACAGTATTATTTAAGGCTTTGGAATAGCGTCTGCTCATTGTAATCTCATCACCATTGCTCATAATCAGCTTTCGGCTCCCATTTTTTGCCGTTGTGCGCTCGCGAATTTGTGAGGGGTTAGCCAAAGTGCTCCGGTGAACGCGGCGTAAGTCTCCGTCCTTCTTATTTACCAGTGATTGAAAACCTTCCATTGTCGAACGCACAAGATGGGTTTTGTCTGACAACACAACATCCACATAATTTCCCGCAGCTTTGACATATATAATTTCTGATGGTTTGATCCAAAGTGTGCGACTACCGCAATTAAGCTCTACCGCCTGTTCGTCTTCAGTTTTGCTGCCAGGTAATTGTGTCATGATTAAATAAGATACCGCAATGATCAAATATGTTGCCATATCGAGCGGATACTCCAACAGAGCGCTTTTTGGCCATCCATCATAATCATATCGACCACCAAGCAAGTACAAAATTGCCTTGCGCAAGACAATAAACCCCGCGACATGTATAATGAAAAAAATAACACTGAATAAAAAATGATAAACCGCACCCTTTGCCCAAGACCTTGTATTTAGCGGGTAACGGCACACAGCCCACATAATAAACGGTATTGCAATAATAATAAATACGAAACTGGTGTATTGCTCTACAAACGGCAACCATCTATCTGCCCCCACACCATCGCTAATATCTCGGCTATACATGCTAAAAGCATCAACTGTAATTTTTACAAAAATGAGTGCAGTCATTACAACCATAAATATGCGGTCATTATCACCAAATATTATAAAGGCAGATTTTGGTCCTAGGCGTTTTTCCATGTTCTTATTATGAGGCAAGAACACCTGTTTTGACCAGAGCCAATGTGTGAAAGCCACAACCGCTCGTCCCTAATAATCTTATTTTTGTCACTGTAACTCTGCCTTTCACCCCAGCCATGTTATCTCAGAGCCCTTAATAACTGCGGTATAAATTTGTGCTTGGTAGTGTAAAGGAAAATAAGGAGAACATGATGCAAATCACGGATAACATTAGAAATACACGTAGATATGATTTGGACTGGATACGGGTCGGAGCCTTTTTACTGCTGATATTTTACCATATAGGCATGATGTATGTGCCGTGGAATTGGCATATCGCCAGTAGTTATGAGGTTAAAGCTTTGAGCACACCCATGACGCTTCTTAATGCGTGGCGGCTCAGTATTTTGTTTTTTGTCTCAGGTATAGCTGTACGCTACGCTTCGGAAAAGTACAGTAAAGCGTCTGGGGGACAGGGCTTCGTCAAAACCCGGTTCTGGCGTTTGTTTATTCCAATTGTGTTTGGAATATTGGTTATCGTCCCGCCGCAAACTTATTTGCAATTGCGTATGGCGGGTACTATCGATGCGGACATAGTCGGTTTTTACAAAACCTATCTCGATTTGAACCAAGAATGGTCAGTTATTACCCCGACTTGGAACCATCTTTGGTATGTTGTCTATATCTTGCCTTACACCATGCTGGTGTTGTTGTTGGCGCCTGCGCTGAACCGCTTACAGCGCGGTAAAATTGGTAAAACTTTTGCGTTTATTACCAAGGGTTGGCGCTTATTGTTCGTGCCAATTGCTCTGTTTTTACTCTACAGATTTACACTCGTTACACGATTTGAAACTACCCATGATTTCGTCAATGACTGGGCCAACCATACCATAAGTTTCACCGTGTTTTTAATGGGTTGGTTTTGGGCAAAAAGCCCCGCTTTCTGGAATGCTATTACCAAAATTTGGAAAACCGCAGCCATACTGACGTTAATCTCTATTATTGTTCTGGTTGTGGCCTATGAAAATTGGGAACTGGTGCAGCAAAATGGCTATATACTTACCGCTGTGCAAATATTGCGTGTGGCTTATGCATGGATGATGATCATCACGATATTTGGTCTGGGGCAGGCCTTTCTCAACCGTCCCTCCAAAGCCTTGACCTATATGACCCAAGCTATTTTTCCGTGGTATATTTTACACCAAACAGTGACCATTATAATGGGCTATGCATTGGTAACAAAATTCAATCTAAGCTTAGGCGCCGAAAGCGCACTCGTCATTATCGGCACCATAGCGGGTTGTGCCATACTTCATGAACTACTTATTAGGCGCATACGGATATTAAGGCCGCTTTTCGGCCTGCCATTTAGAAAACCAAAATGGGGGCGCTAAAACTAGCCGCGCAAAACCGCTCCAACCTTCGTCGCCTGTGCGATAATTTTTGTGGTTACGGCCTCTATGTCTTTATCGGTTAGGGTGTCCGCTTTTGGTGATAGAGTGACGTCGAGCGCCAATGATTTATGGCCGTCTTCTACGCCCTTGCCCTGATAGACATCGAATAAAACAACATCGCTAATCAAAGCTTTGTCAGCTCCTTTAACGGCGCGGAGTAATTTATCGGCTGGTGTGTCATCCGTTACAATAAATGCAAAGTCGCGGTGGACGGGCATCATATCTGAAACGCTAAGCGCACCTTTGGACTTAGTGGCTTTTTTACGGCCAGATGGCACTCTGTCAGGCCATATTTCAAAGGCACAAACCCGGCCTTCTATACCGAGTGATTTCAACACGCCCGGATGTAATACCCCAAAATCTGCCAGTATGTTTTTTGGTCCCATTTGCAAACGGCCTGAACGGCCCGGATGCCAATAGCTACCAGAAGGCTTAGCTATTTGTAAATTATCAACCTTGGCACCCATGGCAGCAAGTGCTGCAACCGCATCTGCTTTGGCGGTGAATGCATCTGGTGCTGAGCCACCTTGCCAATCACGCGTGGTTTCTACGCGGCGAATGCCGGCTATGGTCGCAGATTGCCCGTCTGGTTTTGGACTTTGATAAGTTGGGCCAGCCTCGAACAGGTTTGCGCCCGGATAACCCTTATCGGCACTACGCTGTCCCGCCAATAATAGATGAATGAGCGCACTAGGGCGCATACAGCCAAGCTCGCTTGATATAGGATTGTCAAGAACAAGTGCTTCGTCTCCGCCGTCAAATTTCTTGGCGTGTTCCTGTGATACAAATGACCAAGTTACGGTTTCAGATAAACCTTGATGCGCCAGAGCGCGGCGGGCTTTCCTAATTTTATTTTGTAAATCTGTGGCAAGAGGTTCGCGGCGACCACTTGATACAGGCAAGCTCTCAGCCACCATATTGTGCAGACCGTGAATGCGGGCAATCTCTTCAACCAAATCCGCGCCCATTGTACAGTCGCGGCGATGGCTCGGCACGGTGACCGTCCAAGTCGGCGTGCTTTTTTTCACACCAAAACCAAGGTCTTCAAGAATTTTGATCATCTCTTTGTCAGACAAATCAAATCCGGTTAGGCGTTGGTTAAGCAAAGGATCAAATTCAATGGGCGCAGGGGTTTCAGGAACCGCACCCGCAAGTGTCACATCCGAAGCTTCTCCGCCGCATAATTCTAGTACATATTTTGTCGCAAGCTCAATGCCGCCAGTAACAAAACCAGTATCGACGCCGCGCTCGAACCTGTATTTAGCGTCAGAATTTATCCCGAGTTTTTTGGCCGTTTTGCGGGTGGTTAACGGGTCAAAATATGCGCATTCAATCAACACGTCAGTGGTGTCTTCGGTAACGCCGGAATAAGTCCCACCCATAATGCCGCCGAGGCCAAGAACGCGGGCATCGTCTGCGATAACACACATAGTCTCATCGCATGTATATTCTTTATCATCGAGAGCTTCAAAAGTTTCGCCGCTTCCCTCATTATTTTTGGCCATACGCGCGCGTAGCGTACCGCTTAATTTGCTAATATCATAAACATGCAAGGGGCGCGCACGGTCATAGGTCAACAGATTGGTAATATCGACAAGTGTGGATATTGGGCGTAGGCCGATAGCTTTCAGCCGCATTTGTAACCATTCTGGCGACGGGCCGTTTTTGACGCCACGAATTACGCGACCAGCAAATACCGGACAAGCGTCTGGCACATCTGTTTCAATTGTCACGGGACACGGGAAACGGCCCTTGACGGGCTTAACCTCTGGCGTGATCCATTTACCGAGACCTGTCGCCGCCAAGTCGCGAGCAATATTATCTACACCCAGCCAGTCGGGGCGGTTGGGGGTGACTTCGAAGTCAATCACAGGATCGTTTAGTTCGAGCGCATCAGCCAGCGGCATGCCCATTTCGAAACTATCATCCAAATCCAGTATGCCGTCATGGTCGTCGCCCATCTCTAATTCCTTAGAGCTGCACATCATGCCGGAGCTTTCGACGCCGCGAATTTTACGCGGCTTTTTATCGAGCGCAAAATCAAGACCCGGAATAAATGCACCGAGCGGCGCAAATGCGGCGGTCATACCCGCCCGCGCATTGGGCGCACCGCAGACGATTTGTTTCATGCCGTCGCGGGTTTCAACCTGACAAACCTTGAGGCGGTCTGCGTCAGGGTGTTTCTCGGCAGAGATAACTTTGGCAATAGAAAATACGGATAATTTCTCGGCCGGATTTTCAACATCTTCAACTTCAAGACCGGCAAGTGTCATAGCTTCGACAACTTCGTCGATGCTTATTTTGCCTTCTTTGGCATCAGTATCCAAATGCTCTTTGAGCCAACTTAATGTGAATTTCATCAGCTTAGTCCCGTTGCTAAATTAGCTTGGAGTAACGGTGAAAACCCGTAATGCTCCAACCACCGTCCGTCGCCTGCGAACATGTCGCGCAGGTCTGGCATGCCGTATTTGAGCATAGCGAGGCGGTCTACGCCCATGCCAAAGGCGAAGCCTTGATATTCGTCCGGGTCGAGGCCGCAGTTGATAAGCACATTGGGATGCACCATGCCGCAACCAAGGATTTCCATCCAGTTATCGCCTTGGCCGATACGAATCTCATCCCCGACCCGTTCATAGCGCACATCCATTTCGGCGCTAGGTTCGGTGAACGGAAAATGATGCGGGCGGAAACGGGTTTCTACATCGGTTTCAAAAAACGCCGAGACAAAATCCATCAGGCAGCCTTTGAGGTGCCCCATATGAGTTGTCTTGTCTATGACCAAGCCTTCGACTTGATGGAACATCGGGGTATGGGTTTGATCACTATCACAGCGATAAGTCCGCCCCGGTACGATAATGCGGATAGGCGGTTTTTGGTTCATCATTGTGCGGATTTGCACAGGAGACGTATGGGTACGGAGCACCATCTTCTCACCGTTTTCGTCCGGTTTTAAGAAAAACGTATCATGCATATCGCGCGCCGGATGTCCGGGCGGAAAATTAAGCGCCGTAAAATTATGAAAATCGTCTTCGATGTCCGGCCCTTCGGCAACAGAAAACCCTTGATGAGCAAATATGACCGCCATCTCTTCCATCACCTGCATCACCGGATGTAAGGTTCCGGTTTTGTTGGTGACCGGTAAAGACATGTCCAGAGTTTCAGATGCAAGAGCGGCGTTTAATGCGTCGCCTTCAAGGACTAATTTACGCGCCTCTACCAATGCGGCCAATTCATTTTTAAGGCCGTTCAGGGCTGGGCCCATTATCTTTTTTTCGTCCGGAGACATTTGACCAAGCGTGCGCATTTGCAAACTAACCTCACCCTTTTTACCCAGCGCAGCAACCCGTATAGCGTCGAGTGCCATTAGATCAGCGGCGGCTTGTATCTCGCCTGTGTATTTAGATTTTAATGTTTCAATATCGGCCATTGTTACTTCCGTTAATTTGGAGCTCGTTTTGGCAATTGCAGGGGCGGGCGTCAATGCTCTTTATTATTCAGAGAATTCATAATTTCAAGCACTTGCCCACGTGCATTATCAATGCCTTTGTCAGTTTCTATTATAAAGTCGGCGCGGGCTCTTTTTTCTTTGTCTGGCATTTGTCTACTTTTTATCATATTAAACTTGGTTTCTGTCATACCGTCTCGTGCCAGCACTCGTTTTTTTTGCACAGAGCTGCTCGCGCTTACCACGACCGTTTTATCAACCAGAGCATCGCCGCCCGTTTCAAATAAAAGCGGGATATCGGCGAC
Organism: Robiginitomaculum sp.; assembly: GCA_021776675.1. Lineage (GTDB taxonomy): Bacteria > Pseudomonadota > Alphaproteobacteria > Caulobacterales > Maricaulaceae > Robiginitomaculum_A. The sequence continues at coordinate 35,755 of JAJFFM010000078.1, read as the reverse complement.
AAAAACGCTTTTACCTTGGCGTTTGGCTTCTGCTACCGCTTGGGCACGTATCTCCACTACCATAGGGTGGATGAAACTTTCGAGCACTTGAATTTGCAATGGGTCAGCTTGTAAATGTTTGGACAGCTTTGCCCGATCAACAGCATCATCTACAATTATATCAGGAAACACTGAGCCCAATAAAGGTACGGCCGCCCCGCCTTTGGCGTAAAGATTATGCACGGCCATATCTGCATCAAACACATAAGCTCCCGCATCCCTAAACAATTCAGCGGTGGTGGATTTACCCATGCCTATGGATCCGGTCAGACCTATTATTATCATTTTGCCGCCTGCAAATGCTTGGCCTGTAAATGTTTAGTCTGTAAATGTTTAGTCTGTAAATGTTTGATCAACATGTCTTTCGCACCAATATTTTTGGGTGGTTCTGCACCGTAAAACAATCTGAAAGATGGTCTTGCTTGCGCTATCAACATTTCAAGGCCACCTATGGTGTTAAGGCCGTGGTTTTTTGCTTGCAACATGAGAGGTGTCTCTAGCGGAGTGTATACTAAATCATACACCCACGTGTTCTTTGCCATTACCCTTACGTCTATATCTAATTTATCGTGTCCGGTCATACCGGCTGCAGTCGCATTTATGACTAACCCTGCGTCTTTTATGGCGCTTTGTCTTTGCGACCAATTATAAGCATGTAGGCTCGGAATATTTATGTTGGATGCAAGTTTCTTTGCCCGTTCATCCGATCGGTTTATTATCCTGATTTCCGGTGCACCCAAAGCCAACAAAGACCCAAGCACTGCGCGTGCAACCCCACCTGCACCGACTAAAGTGACGGCGTTGTTTAAGATAAAGTGATGACCAATATGGGCCAAAAGTGGGGCCGCAAAACCTTCCATATCTGTGTTATGACCTATTAATTTTCCGTCTCGCTTACACAACACATTGCACACACCTAGTTTTTGTGCGTCCGGTGTGACTTCGTCCGCCGCCTCAAAGGCCAAAGCTTTGAGAGGGATGGTGATATTTAGTCCTTCGATAGTAGCTTTTTTTAGGGTTTTAAACGCATATAGCGCTTCATTTGGGTGTACTGCAAACATAGTATAGGCGCCTCTGATTGCACCGTTGATTGTGCTGTGCTTTAGCCAGTAATTGTGCAGCATTGGCGACAAAGAATGGTGAACGGGCCAACCCGCTACGCCTGCTATTTTTAACCTCTGTGTCATCTCAATTGTTTCCGTATTTACCCATATAGCCTGCTTCTAAGTGATCAGGTTTATGTAGTCAGTGCGCCACGACGTCTTAGCTCTGATAATAGCGGCAATAAAGACAAACCAAGTATAGAAAAGAAATCTCCCTCAACCCTGTCAAATAATAACGCGCCTCTACCTTCAAATTTATAAGCCCCAACACATGAAGTCAGCGCCTCTCCTTCTACCTCTATATAACCCCTTAAGAATTCGTCACTGAACTGGCGCATTCTTAATTTTGTTGTACTAATGTGGCACCAAGGGTTCGCGCCTTTTTGAAGTATGCACACGGCGCCAATTAACCTGTGTTCCTGACCTCGCAGCTCAATTAGTCTTGTGCGAGCCTCTTGTACCGAACTAGGTTTATCGAAAACTTTACCGTTAAATTCCAGTACTTGGTCTGCGCCAACTATAATCTCCTTGCCAGATGGTCTAAGACCACTTGCTTTTGCGAGGGCCAGTTCTTCCACCAACTGTGCTGTGGTGCGACCTTTTTGTAAACATTTCTTTTTAATGGGTTCTTCGTCAATATTTGTCGGATTTACCGAAAACGTTATCCCTGCATTTCTCATTATTTCAGCCCGGATTGCACTTGCGGAGGCCAGTATTATTTTTGGTGTGCATGGAGGTCTTATCATTTCCCAACTCTGTCTTGATATAAATTTATAATCCGTGCGGCCGTTTCTTCAATTGAGCGACGGGTTACATCAACTACAGGCCAACCATTTTTTGCATATAGTCGTTTGGCTGCTGTCATTTCAGCGCGGACCATCTGTTTGTCTATATATTGTGTGCTTTGGTTTTCACCCAATGAAGAGATTCTATTTCGTCTAATTTGCACTATTCTGTCAGGGCTTGATACCAAGCCGACAATAAATGGTTTTTTCAAAGCGAGCAATTGCGGCGGAATTTTTGCTCCTGGAACTAGAGGAAAATTACCAGTCTTAAAGCCTCTATTGGCTAAATATATGCATGTGGGTGTTTTTGATGTCCTACTAATTCCGAAGAGCACAATATCTGCGTCTTTGAGGCCATCAATATTTTGGCCGTCATCATGGCTCATTGCAAAATCCAAAGCGCCGATACGCGAAAAATACTCTACGTCCATAGTTCTCTGCGCACCAATTTCCGAGCTCATGGGCGCACCTAGATAACGGCCGAGGGTTGCCAAAGCAGGGTCTAAAATTGACACCATTGGGACATTTAACTCAGTACACTTATTCTCCAGTAATTTTCGTCTTTCCGGATTTACCAATGTGTAAAACACAACACCCGGGTAACCCTGGATTGAGGTGAGTGCCTTTTCTAATTGTAGCTTTGATCGTACCAGTGCATGTAAATGCTCTACAGCAATGCCGTGCTGGTATTGTGCACAACAAGCTCTTGATGTGCCAACTAAGGTTTCTCCGGTCGAGTCTGAAACAAGATGGACATGGAAAAAAATGTCGCGAATTGCATCTCCTTTTTTCTCATTGTTAATTTGGGTCATTTTGTATCCGTCTTATCCAAACCAAATCTAGGTCTAAGCTTAGGTCCAAGCTTAGCTAGAGTTTTCCTTAACTGCATCTATAATTTTGAGCTTTTTTATCTACTTTTTATTACCTTTAGGGGATAGTTTTTAATTTATTCACAACCCATTGGATCGTTTTACTGCAAATGGAATTGTGTGCATTTTATAGTTTCTTTTGTACAGTTTATGCACATATAGATAAACTGTATAATGTTAATGGGTATGAATGTGGATAACTTCATTCGGTTGCTTTATTGTTTCTAGCGTTATTAAGACTTTGATATTTATGGATTTTTTGTACTGTATTTTTAGTTGACGTTTTCTATTAATATATCATGTGTGTATATTAATATAATATTAGTGTTTCTTGCCAATTCCTTAATATTACAAACATGCACACAGGCCCTACTACAATCACTCCTTATATAAATAAATTAAGAGGGAATAAGATATGTGTGTACGGTCTCTTTTCCAGTTATTTTTCTTTTCGGTATTGAAGCCGTTTTGTGATTTAATATTTTACTCTTAGCTATTTGTTTAACTAACTTGTCTTTTAAATTTTCTTATTTTAAATTATAACATAATCCAAATTTTATGTATTTAGTCGAAAGTTATTCATGGTAAAGCCTATTACTGTCTATCATCTACCGCGCTCCCGATCTTTACGGGTTCTTTGGTTATTAGAAGAACTTAATCTGTCATATAATGTGGAAAGTATTGACTTTATCCCGGGTAAATTTGGCGGTAAGAATTACACCAAGATACACCCTCTTAATAAAGTTCCTGCAATCAAGGATGGGGATATGGTGATGTTTGAAAGTATTGCTATCATGCAATATGTGCTTGATAAATATGCGGACGGTAAACTTAGCCCATCTATAGAAGACCCTGAATATGGACCATATCTACAATGGCTCCATTACGGAGAAAGTACGTTGGCGCCAGTTATAGCGACTTTAATGTATCAACGTCACTTTTTTGCAGCTGATAAACGCAGTAAAGATATTGAAACATGGGCCGAGGCAGAATTAATTAAGGTTTTTTCAATGCTTGAAACACAGCTAAGCGATCATGATTATATCCTTAAATCAGGTTTTTCGGCTGCTGATATTTCAGTCGGCTATTGTCTACTTCTAGCTAGACTTGCTAAAGCTCACGCTCAAATAACGGACCGTATTGAAGACTATTGGGATACGCTTACGGATCGATCCGCTTGGCTTGCGATTAGTAAAATATAAATTTTGTAATGAAGCTTGCTATTTTTGGAATATAAATATTATAATTTAGATAAATTAATGGGGGTTACAATATGGTAAATGCCGACAATAAATACGAAGTTCAACCTATGTTTATTGAACCTTTGTTTCGTACAAATTTAGCTTCTGCTATTTCCGAAGAACAAATTGAGTATTTAAAAAATATTAAAATGGTTGGTAATCAGGTGAATTTGATTTCCGAAGACTTATACATATTTGAAGACCCTAAACTTGAAAGCATTAAAAAAGCTGTTCAAGCAACTTTGGATGTATATGCAAGTTCAATTATGGGTATTAAGCAAAAACTACATGTTACCCAATCGTGGGTTTTAAGAAATGACCCTGGTAAAGGTATGCATGGTCACTCCCATTCCAATTCTATTGTTTACGGTTCTTTTTATTTTGCTGACCTGCCAAAACCTAGTGCAAAGATGATCTTTCATAGACATAGTGGATATCAGCAGCTTGAGTTCACATATGATCCTGAGAAACAAAATTTGTACAATACTAAAATAAATGTTGTGGAGCCAGAAAGCCAAGAACTTGTATTGTTTTCCTCAAGACTACAACATTATGTGGAAGAAAATACTTCATCCCTACCTCGATTTTCTATTGCATTTAACTCATTTGTAAGAGGAAAAATTGGTGATTTTAGGGATGTATCTGAGCTAATTCTTTAGATAACTTTTTGTAAAAGAAAATATTATCACATATGTGACATTTGTCGCTTATTAATTTGATTATTGTTGTGCCAAACAGGTTTTCATATTTTGAAGGTTGTTACCTTTAATCTCAAGGACTTGCTGTGTTTGAAAAGCTGAATCAGTAACAATTAAATCCGGTAGTTTTGCAAATTCAGTATAAATATACGTGTTTCCTGATTGTTTGACTTGATTGTCAATCGAGAAAAAACTTGCTGCTAAAATGGGAATATTATGTTGGCGGAGTGCGTTTGCTAGCTCAAGAGTTAGGGGGCCTTCACCTGTCCATGCAGTCATAACATTAATTGGAATTCCTTGTGCTTCGAGGTCTTTAATATCGTTTGGTTTGAAAATTCCTACCGATATAGCCGCCGTTGGTGCGAGATTGTGTAAACGTTGTGCTTGCTCTGTGGTATAGGATATTAATATGACTTGATGGAGCATACCAGCCGATTTAATTTTGCTGATTACATCTGCTTCACTTGCGGAGGACTTAAAATCAATTTCTAAATATATCTTATCCTTTGCATAGGTAAGGATATCGGCAAATGAGCTAGGACGAGTTGCAGTTATAGCATCATTGGTATCCTTTAAAAGTAGTTTTTGAGATTGCTCCCATGTTGTTGCTGCTACTGGTAAAGATAGTACTTCATTGGGTCCGACAGATCGCCGTTCCCAGGTTCCATCATGGAAAGTAATTAGTTTACCGTCAGTAAGCTGCGCTACGTCTATTTCAGCAAAGGACACATTATTTTTTACCAACGCTTGTAAGCTAATCAACGAATTTTCTGGAAATTTACTACCAATATGAGTTCCGCGGTGTGCTGCGACAAATGCATTTTCTGCGGGTTTACAGGCAAATAAGTCGATTACATCTGGATATGTCGTATTATTTGAGATATTTGACGTATTGTTACTTGCTCTGACGTCGTCCTTAGTAATTTTATCGGTAGTATTACCCTTTTGGCACGACGAGAGAGCTGTTGCTGAAAGCAATAAGATGCTGAAAATAGAGCCTTTATAAAAATTTGAACCTAAAAACTTAGTCACATAAATCTCCAATTAATTTATCCTGCATGCACAGAACGGGTTTATATTTATCATTATCTATCTTATAAACCGTTTCTTTATAAGATACGTAAGTAAATACAAAAGCGAATACTAGAAGATGAGTTATATGCCAGTTATTCCAGACACAATTTTTGCTTTGGCCAGCGCATCTGGACGAGCGGGTGTGGCAGTTATAAGGATCAGCGGTCCAAAATCTACTAAGGTTTTACAAGAATTGACGGGGAAAAAACTTCCAGTACCGCGCATGGCTTCATTACGTCATTTAAAGAATGCTGATGGAATAAAACTGGATGAGGCACTGGTGTTTTGGTTTGTTGGCCCGAAGAGTTTTAGCGGCGAAGACATGGTAGAACTTCACACCCATGGCAGTACCGCAGTTATCGAGGCTGTATCTAACACACTCTACGACCTTGGTTTGCGACAAGCAGAGCCAGGCGAGTTTACCCGCAGAGCTTTTGAAAATGGAAAACTAGACCTAACAGAAGCCGAGGGTTTGGCCGATTTAATAGATGCTGAAAGCGAAGGGCAAAGAAAACAGGCTTTACGACAAATGGAAGGCGGCCTTAAGCACGTTTATGAAGGGTGGCGTTCTAAAATACTGGATGCATTGGCAATGGTAGAAGGCGAAATAGATTTTCCTGATGAAGGGGACGTACCTGAGGAGTTAGCGCATCGTGCTGTAGCGGACTTAACTGAATTATCTGAAGCACTTAAAGAAGCGTTGGCTAAATCTGACCGCGGTGAGCGGGTTCGTTCTGGCTTAGATATAGCTATAATTGGCGCACCAAATGTAGGAAAATCTAGTATTATCAATCGTTTAGCGCGCCGCGATGCAGCAATTGTCTCAGATGAGGCCGGTACGACACGTGACATAGTTGAAGTACAAATGCATATTTCAGGAATACCTGTAAGGGTTTCTGATACGGCAGGATTGCGTGAAACTGAAAACTTGATTGAAGCTGAAGGTGTCAGGCGCGCAAGACTCCGTGCTCAAGATGCCGATCTTTGTCTGGGTGTAATAGACTTATCCAGCGATAACAGTGAGGTACTGGATACTTTAACTGTAGGAGATTTTGCCCTTTATAACAAAGCCGATCTAGGGGATGTGAAAATTCCTAAAAATGTTTCACGTGAAACATTTTTACTGTCTGCTACAACTGGATCTGGATTTGATGAACTGGAAGATGCTTTAGAGCAGGAAATAAAATCCCGGTTTTCACTTACGGAGCAAGCGGGACTAACGCGGTCCCGGCATGTGGAGTGTGTGCGTAGCGCGCTTTCAGCCCTTGAAAACACTCTTGCTAATCTATCTATAGCACCTGAACTTGCTGGGGCTGATTTAAGAGTTGCTTTGCACGCCATCAAAGAATTGGCGGGTGAATCTGATATAGAGGCGGTTTTAGATAGGGTTTTCACACAGTTTTGCATTGGAAAATAAGTATCCCGAAAATTTAGCAGAATGTTTCACGTGAAACATTCATATTTACAAACATTACTAATGATAAAATCCATGACAAACCAATGGTTTGGCGATAGAAAAGTCACATCGAGAGGATTTCACCCGTGAAACAAACACCCACACAATACGATGTTATTGTAATTGGCGGCGGCCATGCTGGCTGTGAAGCGGCTAGTTCAGCAGCGCGTGCTGGTGCGCAGACTTTATTGCTTACCCATAAATTAGAAACAATTGGAGAAATGTCATGTAACCCTGCAATTGGCGGTCTCGGAAAAGGCCACCTAGTAAGAGAAATAGATTCGCTAGGCGGAGAAATGGCTAAAATAGCAGATGCATCCGGAATCCAGTTTCGGTTGCTTAATCGCTCAAAGGGACCGGCAGTTCGTGGGCCTCGTACTCAGTCTGACCGAGCGCTTTATAAAAAAACTATGCAAAAAGCATTGTTTTCATGTAAAAGTTTATGCGTTGAAGCTGCAGCTGTAAAGGATCTAATAATAGATGGTGACTTGCTTAAGGGTGTTGTTGCCGAGGATGGCCGTAAATGGTTAGCTTCGCGTGTGGTATTAACTACAGGTACATTTCTTAAGGGAATGATCCATATAGGCGACAAAAGAGTCCCTGCAGGAAGGCACGGAGAAAAACCAGCAATAGGATTGTCAGAACGTTTATATGATAGCGGCATGAAAATGGGCCGCCTAAAAACAGGGACTCCGGCTCGTCTGTACTATAAGAGTATAAATTGGGATGCGTTGGAGATGCAGCAGCCGGATGAAAACCCTATACCATTTTCTTTCATGACAAACGAAATCACTGTTCCTCAATTATCTTGTGGTATTACCTTTACCAACGCCAACACGCACAAGATAATTGCTAAAAACTTACAAAAATCTGCAATTCATGCGGGACATATATCAGGACGAGGTCCGAGATATTGCCCATCCATAGAAGATAAGATTAACCGGTTCGCAGATCGTGACAAACATCAAATTTTCTTAGAACCAGAAGGCTTGCCAGGCACGCAAGACGGGGAAATAGTGTACCCAAATGGTATTTCCACCTCATTACCTGAAGATGTCCAACTCGCTTTTTTGAAGACTATTAAAGGCTTAGAAAACGTGCAGGTACAGCGATACGGCTACGCTATAGAATATGATTATGTCGACCCCAGAGAATTGCGCGCAACGCTAGAAACCCGCCGTATCCCTGGCTTGTATTTGGCCGGACAAATAAACGGCACGACAGGATATGAGGAAGCGGCAGCCCAAGGTTTGATGGCCGGCCTTAATGCAGCATTTGCAGTGAACAACAAAGAGCCTTTCATACTCGACCGTTCAGAAGCCTATATCGGTGTAATGATTGATGATTTGATCACAAAAGGCGTTAGTGAGCCCTACCGCATGTTTACCAGCCGGGCAGAATACCGCCTTTCTCTGCGGGCTGACAATGCAGATCAACGCCTAACCCCGATTGCAGAGAGATTAGGGATTATCAGCAAATCTCGCATAAAAGCATTCTCCGCCAAAATGAAAGACCTTGCCGAAGCTCGCGCTTTGGCGACAACTTTGTCCAAAACACCAAATGAACTTAAATCATTAGGAATCAAGATCAATGAAGACGGTGTGCGCAGAACTTTGCTAGATTTATTGGCATACCCCAAAACCACTATAAAAACCCTAATCGCTGTATGGCCCGAACTAGAGACTATGCCGGAAAGCACCAGAACGGCCTTAGAAGCAGACGCTCTCTATGCCGGTTATATTGAGCGGCAAGCCAAGGATATTGCGGCCTTTAAACGCGATGAGGGTTTGCGCTTACCTGACACACTGGACTACGGCCTTATTGGCGGAATTTCCAATGAAGTGCGCGAGAAGTTGGCGGCTGTTCGTCCCGCAACATTAGGACAAGCGGCACGTATGGAAGGTGTCACCCCCGGCGCTTTATCTGCGGTGCTCGCATATATAAAACGGGGTTCGCGCTCTAAACTAAATCCGGAGAAATCGGCATGAATGCTGAGCAATTCCAGCGACAAACAAATGTTTCACGTGAAACATTAGAGTTATATCAAATTTGGTATAACCTGCTAAGCCATTGGAATAAAAAGATAAATTTAGTTGCACACTCAACTATACACGACTTTTGGTTGCGCCACGCATTGGATAGCTGGCAAGTTGTTGGCCTGTTACCAAAGAGTACAAAAACCGTCCTAGATATGGGCGCAGGCGCAGGGTTTCCTGGCTTAGCATTAGCAATAAGCCTCAAAAATATACCAAATGCCCAAATAACTCTGGTCGAATCTAACGGTAAAAAATGCAATTTCCTGCGTACGGTAATCAGAGAGCTAGGCCTCCCTGCGAAAGCTGTGCAAGAGCGCGTCGAAAACCTAAACTCCACTAAAGAACATCAATATGACGTAATCACAGCCCGAGCCTTCGCCCCCCTACCAAAATTACTGGAATACAGCCTACCTATTTGGAGCGACAAAACCACCGCAATATTTCCAAAAGGAGAAAACTGGCAAACCGAACTAGACGAAGCCCGCAAACACTACACTTTCGATCTAACCACAACAAAAAGCCAAACCAACGACCAAGCCATGATTTTGCAGGTGACAAACTTGCAGCGGAAAGCAGGAGTATAAGAGTGAGCCAACAACATATCGCAGAATATCTTGCTAAAGTGCAATCGGTTTATGCTACGGGTGTAACGACAGAACATTCCTTTCGCGCGGCTCTAGAGTTCTTGTTCAACGGTATTGTTGATGATGTACGGTGTATCAATGAACCAAAAGCAGTGGTTGATGTTGGCCGCCCGGATTTTGTTTTTAAGCGCACTATAGGCACAAGCCAAATAACTGTCGGGCATTGCGAAGCCAAGGATATTGATAAAGACATAAATCCCCGCAGCCTGAACCCTTTTAACAAAGGTCAATATGACCGTTATGTAAAAGGTTTACCCAATTTGGTTTATACTAATGGTCTGGACTTTCGGTTTTATATAAAAGGAGAATTTGTCCGCGAAATCTCTATAGCAGATTTCCTCATGGGCATTGCGCCAAAACCGGATAATTATGCCGCGTTATATGCGGCGCTGAAGGACTTCACAGCAGAACGCCTACAAACCATCACTTCGGCAAAATCATTGGCACAAATGATGGCAGGTAAGGCCGTATTGATAAAAACGGTATTGGCCAATACTTTGCTGCAAGACGAAGAGCTGGAATCGGAACTGGCTGGACAATACAAGGCGTTTAAAGACCAACTTATTCACGACCTCACCATAGAAAATTTTGCCGATATTTACGCCGAAACGATCGCATACGGTTTGTTTGCGGCGCGGCTACACGATGACACGCCAGAGGATTTTTCTCGCGAAGAAGCACTAAAGCTTTTACCCAAATCCAATCCGTTCTTGCGCAAGTTATTTTCCTATGTTGCAGGGCCAACATTGGACGACCGTATAAGACGAGATATCGAAGAATTAGCGGAAATATTCCAAGCCACCAATTTGCAAGCATTGTTTAAAAACTTCGGTAACTTTACCAAACGCAATGACCCGTTCATTCATTTTTACGAGACGTTCCTTGCGGAGTATAACCCGAAAAAAAGAAAAGCCCGCGGTGTTTGGTATACGCCGGAACCCGTAGTAAACTTCATCGTCCGCGCCGTTGATGATGTATTAAAAACCGAATTTGGTCTTAGTGATGGCTTGGCCGATACGTCGAAAATATCTGTCAAAGTCGATACGGGCGAAACCGATAAAAGAGGGAAACCAAAAACCGAAATGCGCGAAATGCACCGTGTGCAAATTCTGGATCCGGCCACGGGAACGGGGACATTCTTGGCCGAAGTTATCAAACAAATCGCACCTAAAATTCAAGATATCGCACCAGCCCAGTGGTCAAAATATGTAGAAGACGACCTCATACCGCGCTTGCACGGGTTCGAGTTGTTGATGGCGTCCTATTCAATGTGCCACATGAAGCTCGATATGATGCTCACCGATATGGGCTATAAACCGACTAGCGAAAACCCGCCGCGCCTCAATGTATTTTTGACAAATTCACTAGAAGAAGGTGAGCGCGAAGTCCGCGACCTGTTCATGGCCAGATGGTTATCTGACGAAGCCCGCGGTGCCAACGAGGTTAAACGTGACAAGCCAATAATGTGCATAATCGGCAACCCGCCTTATTCGGGCGAAAGTGGTAATAAAGGCAAGGGGTTTGAGTGGATTGAAGGCCTGATGCAGGCCTATAAGAAAGAACCAGGCGGCGTAGATAAACTCAACGAAAGAAACCCAAAATGGATCAATGATGATTATGTTAAATTTATTCGTTTCGCTGAACATTTGATAGAGAAAAACGGTGAAGGCATCCTGGCTTTTATCACCAATCATGGCTATCTCGACAACCCGACTTTCCGGGGCATGCGTTGGCACTTGCTCAAAACCTTTGATAAAATCCATGTGTTGGATTTGCACGGAAATGCCAAGAAAAAGGAAGTCTCACCAGATGGTTCGCCGGATAAAAACGTGTTTGATATTATGCAGGGCGTCAGCATTATTATAGCAGTGAAAACCAAAGGTAAATCAGGCAAATTAGCCAAAGTCTATCATGATGAATTATGGGGCGCGCGCAAAGAAAAGTATGATGTACTTTGGCAGAAAACCGCATCATTCGTACGAAAAACTTTACTTGATATTAGGAAGCCACAATTCTCATTTATACATCGTAATTGGGAACTGGCAGAGAAATATGAACATGGTTTTTCTGTTAAGGAGATGATGCAAATACATTCCGTGGGATTAGTAACCGGTAGAGATAAGACATCTATCGCATTTAATAAAAAAGAACTTTCTCAGCAGATTATAGAACATAGCGAAACTGTAAATGAAAGCTATGTAAAACCAATCACTTACCGTCCTTTTGACTTTAGGTATATTTATTATACGGATGAATTTGTGACGCGAAGAAGGTTTAAGGTGATGAGGCATATATCAAACCAAACAAACTTTGGGCTTGTCACAGGTAGGAGTACTGGCAATCAGGAAATAAATCATTTTTTCATATCAAAGTATTTGACAGAGGCAAAGCTAGGGGAAAGTAGTAAGCAGTCTGCAATATTCCCCCTCTACCTCTTCCCAGACGACACAACAATACAATCAGATGCATTCGCACCCACGGATCGCACGGTCAATATGGAGCCAAAAATACGGGCGAAAATAGAGAAAGCTGCGACGGATAAAAAACATGGTACGCCGGATGAGGTGGCTATTTTTGATTATATTTACGGGGTGCTGCATTGCCCTGCATACCGCGAGACTTATAAGGAGTTTCTGAAAATTGATTTCCCGCGTGTGCCTTATCCTGCAACGCCAAAATCCTTTTGGGATATCAGCAAGAAAGGCACAACGCTGCGCGAACTACACCTGATGCAAGACGCGGCTATTGGCAAGACACCTTATAAATTTGACGGTACGCCAAATGAGGACGGCGATAGTGTGGTCGAGAAACCCGTGTTCACGCCCGGCGCAGGCAAAATCGGCACTGTCCACATCAACAAAACCCAGTATTTCGAAGATGTGCCGCTTGTGGTTTGGGAATTTTATATTGGTGGCTATCAACCAGCGCAAAAATGGCTCAAAGACCGCAAAGGCAGAACCCTCAGTTTTGAAGATATCCGTCACTATCAAAAAATAATAAAAATCTTGTCCGAGACAGACCGCATCATGAAAACCATAAAAATGGATTTGCCGGATACAAAGCAGGAAAAGTCATGACTGAAATTCATATTACACCTAATTTGATTAAACGGACGCGGGGGAAGCTTGGGATGTCGCGGTTGGAATTTGCGCAGGCGCTTGGCTTTAAGGGCAGTAAGCGCACGGCGGATAATGAAATCACGCGGCTGGAGCGCGGTAAGGCTGAGCTTTGGCCTGCTAAACGGGAGGTTTTTATCAAGATGGTGGAAGAGCTTAGAAAAGAGAGAGAATGATGAAGGACACAATATTTTATCCTTCCCCCACTTGTGGGGGAAGTACCCCTCGTTCTTCAGAGGGGGGATGGGGGCGCGGACTTTTGTCCGCCTATCAGCGCCCGAGATTTATTTTTGAGTTAAGAGGCGCACAAGATGTGCGCGCCCCCATCGCCTTCGCTTTACTTCGGCACTTCCCCCACAAGTGGGGGAAGGAGAAATAATTATCCCTGATTTTAAAAACTTACTTAGAGTGTTATCTATGAGACTAGAAACACACATAAACATCAAAATAATTGTAGGGTGGATTATGCCTACGGTTAATCCGCCCTACAGCCAAAAGGAAATATGAATGTCTAAAACACGCACTATTGCTATTGTGAACCAGAAAGGCGGGGTCGGGAAGACGACTACGTCTATCAATCTGGCGGCGGCCTTGGCTAAACAAGGACAAACCGTCCTGTTAATCGACCTTGACCCCCAAGGTAATGCGACGACGGGACTCGGTAGGCAGAGGGGCGCGACTAATGTCACATTGTATGATGTGATCGTCGAGGGGGAAGCTTTGGCGGGCACAGTGGTGGATACGGATGTGCCCGGACTAACACTTGTGCCGTCAGATATGGATATGTCAGGCGCGGAGCTGGCTATTGGTAATGAGGTCGGGCGCACTATACGGTTAAAAACGGCATTGGCTGATTATTTAGAAACGCTTTTTGAACAAACGGGCTCCAAGCCCGATTATGTACTAATTGATTGCCCGCCTGCACTTGGGCTTTTAACCGTCAACGCATTATCAGCCGCGCGTTCCGTATTGGTGCCTTTGCAGTGTGAGTTTTATGCTCTGGAAGGGTTGTCGCAGCTTTTAAAAACCATTGAAGTCGCTAAAGTGTCCGTTAATCCAGATCTGGTCATCGACGGGGTGATGCTGACTATGTATGACAGGCGCAACAGATTATCAGATAATGTGGCTTCCGATGTGCGTAAACATTTGGGGCGGGCAGTTCTTAAAACCGTTATCCCGCGCAATGTCCGAATCGCAGAGGCACCTTCATTTGGACAGCCGGTTACGGACTATGACCCAACGTGCAAAGGTGCGCTTGCCTATACGGCGCTGGCAAAGGAATTGTTAAATCGACACGGTAAGAATAAAGGAGAGAGATAATGGCTAAGAAACCTGCATCAAAACTAGGGCGCGGTCTGTCTGCGTTGATGGCTGATATTGCTGTGCCAGAAGTGCCTAAAGAAATGCCCGAAGAAGAAGCACCAAAAGGCTCACTCGAAAAACAGGCTAAAAAAACGGCAAAAACATCTGATAAAAAGCCCGTTAAAAAGCCTGTAGCTAAACAAAAAGCTGATAGCTCAAAACCCAGTCCGAGCGCAACAAAAGGCGGCACGTTTGAAGTTCCTATTGATAAGTTAGAGAGAAACCCATCTCAACCAAGGCGGCATTTTGACAAAACTAAATTACAAGAACTTACAAACTCGATTAAGCAAAAGGGCGTCTTACAGCCGATCTTAGTAAGGCCACTACCCGCCAGTTACGGCAGCAAAGGAAAACGCATAGACAACCGCTACCAGATCGTAGCCGGGGAACGGCGTTGGCATGCATCACAAGCGGCTGGGCTGGAAACCATGCCGGCTTTGCTACGCGACTTATCTGACCAAGAAGTTTTAGAAATAGGTGTCATTGAAAACGTACAGCGAGCCGATTTAAACCCCATGGAAGAGGCGAATGCCTATCATGATTTGGTCGAGCAATTTGGCCGCAAACAAATAGAAATCGCAGAAGCCACAGGCAAAAGCCGTTCCCATGTCGCCAATAGCTTGCGTTTGCTGAACCTCCCCGTATTGGCACAGGAGTATTTAGAAGACGGAAAAATTACCGCAGGACATGCTCGCGCAATTCTTGCTGCGCCTGACCAGCAAGCCTTGGCAGAAGCGATTGTCAAAGACGGTCTATCCGTGCGCGCCGCAGAAAAGTGGGCAAATACCTATGCTAAGTTCGGAAACATAAAAACCGACAGCAAAACTCCGGATGCAAATATAGCCTTCATAGAGCGTAAATTATCCCAACATATTGGAATGGATGTCAGCATAAAACACAAAAACCCGGACGGCACACTGACCATAAAGTACAAATCTATGGAGCAGTTCGACGACCTGGTTAAACGGATACGCCAAAGTTAAGAAGAGCTAGCCAATGACAGAAAAGCAAAAGACAACCACCAAAGAAACAGATGACAATGCTGGGGACAAAACGCCTTTGTTCCGCGAAGAAGCCATCCGCCATCGTACCCGCGCTTTGTTCGGGGATGTAGTCCTGGCCGCGCCCTTAAGTACTTGGTTGATTACTGGTCTGTTGGCGGTGATACTTGTCGGACTTGTTGCGTTTGGGGCTTTTGGAGTTGTGCAAATTGACGGAGAGAGTTTACCAATTTGGCGCTGGGTATTGGGTGGCAATCAATGAATTTGCTGGGTCGTAAAAAACTACCAACCGTATTGCAAACCGAAGCGACCGAGTGCGGCATTGCCTGTTTGGTAATGATAGCGCGTTATCATGGGCACGATATCGATTTGAATGCGCTTCGTAAAACCGCATCGGTTTCTCTTAAAGGTGCGAGTCTAAAGCAAGTCATGGCGACAGCCGCGAATTTACATTTGTCTTCGCGTCCATTGCGGGTTGAGCTTGACCAATTGAACAAAGTCCAAACCCCTGCGATTTTACATTGGGACCTCAACCATTTTGTTGTCCTGAAAAAAATAGCGAACGGAAAAGTACATTTCATTGACCCCGGGCGGGGTCTACGCGTGATGGCGTTGGAAAAAGTGTCAGACCATTTTTCTGGTGTAGTATTGGAGCTGTCACCTTCTGCGGATTTCAACTTGCTCGAAAACCGCCTGCGGCCACATTTGCGCGATTTATGGAGCCGCTTGGTCGGCATGAAGCGTGCGGTTTTGCAAACCCTGTCCTTGTCCATTATATTACAAATAGTGGCATTGGCGGCACCGTTTTATTTACAATTAGTTGTCGACAGGGCGGTTGGCCCACAGGGCAGTGCTGGGGATTTAGGTTTACTCTTTGCGTTACTTCTTGGGTTTGGCGGTTTGGTGATAATTCGTGCTGCTAGTGAAGCAATTCGGGGATGGGCTATATTGGTTTACGGAAACCAGATTAGCTTTCAAATGGTTGGCAATATTTTTAGGCACCTCATTCGTTTGCCAACGGGTTGGTTTGAAAAACGGCATGTGGGTGATATTATTTCGCGGATTGGTTCTGCGCGGCCCATACAAGAGGCATTAACCGAAAGTGTCGTTGCCATTGTTCTGGACGGCTTTATGGCAGTGTTTACTTTGGTCATCATGTTTATTTACGCACCTTCATTAGCATGTGTGGTGCTTGTTCTTACGGCGGTTTTGGCATTGGCGACTATATTGATATATCCAAGTCTGCGCCGTACCGAAGAAGAAACCATTGTAACTAAAGCCATTGAAAACACCCATGTCATAGAAAGTATTCGCGCTGCGACTACGGTCAAATTGTTTGGACGTGAAGCCGCCCGCGAAGCCGCGTGGAGGAATTTGTTTGCTGACACAATCAACGCGGCCACGAGCCACGGTAAATACCTAGTCCTGCAAAAGTTTTTTGAGACATTACTAATGGGCGGGCAGATCGTAATAACCGTGTATTTGGGGGCTAGGCTAATAATTGCTGAACCAAATATTTTTTCGGTGGGCATGTTATTTGCATTTTTGGGGTATCAGCAACATTTTACGGAAAGTGTGAAAAAACTATTGAGCGAAGGCATTAAAGTGTCGCTGTTAACGCTACATCTCGATCGTTTGGCAGACATTGTTTATGAAAAGACAGAGGCTTTAGATATATCAGAGCAAATACCTGAAAAAACACATGATAAAATACTGTCGACTTTACAGGGTGCCATCTCTGTTAAAAACATAAGCTTCAGATATTCAGATAATGATCCTTGGGTGCTTAAGGACCTTAGCTTAGAAATTCCGGCAGGGAAGATGATGACGATTACCGGCCTTAGCGGTGGTGGTAAAACGACATTGATGAAGCTGTTGTTGGGACTTTACGCCCCCACGTCAGGTCATATTGAAGTAGACGGAAAGTCTTTGTCAGATATAGGCATGCTAAATTGGCGCGCACAAATTGGTGTGGTGATGCAGGACGATCAGTTGTTGTCAGGCACAATCGCAGACAATATCAGCTTTTTTGACCCGCAGATAGATATGCAGAAGGTCTACCGTGCCGCAATGGCCGCACAAATCCACGACGAAATATCTGCTATCCCTATGCATTATTTATCTATGGTCGGTGATATGGGCAGCGTGTTGTCGGGCGGGCAAAAACAAAGGGTGTTATTGGCGCGCGCTTTATATCACGATCCAAAAATATTATTCCTTGATGAGGGTACGGCAAACCTTGACGCTGAGACAGAAGAAAGAATTGCTGATGTTTTAGGAAAAATGACCATAACCCGCATAATTATCGCACATAGACAGCAATTAATAAATCGCGCAGACGAAATATTTACTCTCAAATAAGCAAAAAAGCCCGATTTTATGGGCATTAATTATGGTTAACGCTCTGGATAATCTTTTTTCACTAAACCATTGATTTATCACCATTAATTCTATAGTAACCTTAATTAGTAAGGCTTTGTTTACCATTGGTGGTAGGAAAGTATTTACTTTAACTCTAACCTTGGAGACTTCATTATGCGTGAACTTACCATTGAAGAACTAGAAATCGTAACAGGCGGTACACCGATTGTTATTAGAAACTAGACCAAATACAAACAACGGCCTTGTGGGCAACCCGTCGCTTCGGCGTTCGGGTTTTTTTGTGTCTGGAGTTTAGATAGTGTTGTGATTTACAAAAAATACTGGTTTGTCATACATTTAGGGTCAAATTATCAAAAAAGTAGGAAATTAATAACGGTTTTATGCTCTGTTGAAAAAAACAGGGGGAAAGTGTGCCTAAATTACAGTACATATATGGGGTTTGCCAAAAGCAATGCCTATTGTTGTGTGCGTTATTGCTTACCTTTTTTATTGCTATCTCACCCGCCCATGCGCAATCAGACTCGTTAGTTCCACCTAAAACCATTTCGCAAGCCTTACGGGTTGCACAAAAGATTGAACAAGATGGCCTGATTTTGCACCTTCCTGAATACGATGAGGAGCAGTCGTTAGAAAATATACCCGTCAATGAACAACTAAAGGCCTTGCGTATTATGGCTATGAACGCAGCTATGCTTAGAAATGACCCTGATAAGGAAGCATTACTTGAACAATACAAAAGAGCCGCAGAATCCCAAAACAGCCTTAGAGACATAAAACTTGTAAAGTTATTTTCCCTGCAGAACAAACTAATGAATACGGACCATAGTATTGAGCCAAACCAAACTAACCTGAAAATATTGCATAACTATTGGGACGATAAAGACTGGTTTGTTGCCCAAAGAGCTGCGCTGTTGGAGTCAAGCTTGCAAATTTATGGGCGTCAGTTTGACGTAGGTTTAAATGATGCACAAGCGGCTCTCAACTTAATCCCCAATAAATTAGGTGCTGATTATGATGAAGCTAGGTATGAGACCTATGACTTTATATCCTATCTACAGCTCATACTATATAATCTGGAAGACGGTATTGGCACGACTGAGCTAGTACTTGAAACCGGTTTAAAGTCCGGACGTCAAATCGATGGTATCAGCCTCATTAACAATATGGCTTATTCCTTTGAAAATTGGCGTGAGTACGAAACCGCGGAAAAACTGGCTGAAATTCTGTTTCGGATCAACAATAAATCAAGTCAGGGCGTCAACGCTTTGGTGTATTACCGTTATGCTCAGGCACAGAACAATGCTGAAAATTATCTGGGCGCCCTCTCAACTATTGATACCGCACTGAAAAACACAGAAGACCCAACAAGACAAATAGGATTGGTGTCTGAACGGGCTATTTCTTTGGCTGGATTGGGGCGAGTGCGCGGCGCAGAACAGGAATTTGCTAAATTTGACAAAATTGCCAATGACAATAAAATTGATCCAGCTGGATATCAAGGAAAGCGTTTGCACGCACAAATGCTAATCGCCTTGGCCAACGGCAATGTAAAAACAGCAACCAGCCTGCAAAACTCACGCGCAAAAACCATAATACAACGCCTTCTACGCTTTCAAAACAAGGGCATATCGGGCCTGCACGCATCCTTAGAGAATGACAAACAACGCCAAAAAGAACGTGCGGACGGCCTTGCGCGCGAAGCTGATATGGCGAGGGCGGAGGCTGCAGCTAATGAACAAAAGGCCTATGTTTTAGGTATTTTAGCAATGACTTTATTTGCATTAGCGGTTGCAGGCTTTGGTATAGCCCATATGCGCAAGAAGGTCGTACATACGCTAGAACTAGCACAAATAGCCTCAGAAGCAGGCGAAAGAGCCAAAAAACAGTTCTTATCGGTCATGTCACACGAGTTTCGAACGCCTCTTAACGGTATAATAGGGATTGCTGATCTATTGTCACATCACGGTCAAACGGAAACACTGAGAAACCAGAACAAAATAATACTGGAATCAGGTGAAGGTTTGCTCGAACTGTTAACAGGGATTTTAGACATGACTTATTTGGAAGCGGGCGACCTTCAAGTATTTGCTGAACCAGCAGACATCCGTAAAATTACAGCCGATCTGTATGAAAAATGGCAAAGCAAAGTTGGTTCAAATGTAATGTTTACATATGGTGTGGCTGAGAACGTACCTGATAGTATGATGCTGGATGTCAAACGTGTTACACATTCTATGCGCAATATGATTTCCAACGCTGTAAAGTTTACCTCCGCTGGACGCATACATATTCACATAACAATGCAACAGGCTGATGTTAAGCCGGGCGACAATCCAAATGTACAAGGTCTATCTATTATTATTGCTGATACCGGTATTGGTATTAACGACGAAATGAAGTCCAATCTGTTCAAACCATTTGTTCAAGCGGATAGCTCTATGACCAGAGACTATGGCGGTGCTGGTATTGGTCTTGCTGTAACGCGCGGCTTCGCACGGGTAATGGGCGGGGATGTTGTTGTTACGAGTAAATCAGGATATGGCTCAGAATTTGCCTTTAGCCTTAAAACTATTGATGCAGGCTTAGCGACTAAAGAGCCTGACACAGGTCTGCCGATGTTTAGCTGTGTTGCTCATGAGGATCACGGTATTACCTTTAGCCCAGGTGTCACTATGGAACAGATGGAAGAACGCAAACGCATTAAAGATGAAAAACAACTACGCGAGGCAACTGCAGACAGTGCCCAAGATATTATTCCTTCAACGGCAGTACCATTGGTGCATGAGCGCGCACGCTTAGAACGAGAAAATGAGGCCAAGCAAAAGAATGAACGCAGCGGGTTTTCAAGACGAGTGCTTAGAAAAGATGAGACAAGTGTAACGCCAGACCAACTGGAGGGGCTAAATATCCTCATCGTTGAAGATATAATTGCTAATCAAGAAGTAGTTCGCTCACTATTGGAGCCAGCGGGATGCACGGTCAGTGCGGCGAATGAAGGTAGGGAAGCATTAAAGCTTCTGGAAGATCAAATTTTTGATGTTGTATTGATGGATATTCGTATGCCAATTTTGGACGGTATAGAAACCACTAAGGCTATAAGAAGGCAGGCTGGACCTCACCAAGACGTACCAATAATTGCTCTTACTGCTGATGCCTCAGCTGAAAATAACGCACAATGCTTGGCAGCAGGTGCAGACGTATTTTTAACAAAACCAGTTATTGTTAGCGAACTATTTGCATCAATCAGGTTTGTGCGCGAGAAAAAACTACGCAATGCTAGCGAACAGTTGTCAGCTTAATTGGGCTAATATAAGCTGTGGGTATGAAAACATATCCCATTTATCAGGTTGATGCATTTACCAGCACATTATTTGCAGGAAACCCCGCCGCCGTTGTGCCGCTAGAAAATTTCCTACCATCTGAGCAATTACAGTCCTTGGCAGCAGAAAACAATCTATCTGAAACGGCTTTTGTGGTGCCACGTCCTGACGGGGAAAATGACGGTGAGAAAGGAGGTCAATACGACCTTCGCTGGTTTACGCCGACGGCTGAAGTTGATTTTTGCGGACATGCGACTATAGCTTCGGCCCATGTTATTTTGACCGAGTTGAAAAAACCGTCCCCTGTAATCTTCCATACTAAAATAGGCCGCCTACAAGTTTCGCTAGGCGGTGAAGGTTATGAGATGTGTGCGCCTATATTCCCCATGGTCGAAACCGAATTGACAGACAAGTTAAAGGCCACTTTTAAAGACCTTCCTGTGGCCGCGTGGCAGTCTAGAAAAAATATATTTCTAATGTTTCCAAGCGCTGATGCGGTTGCCGATTTCAAGCCGGATTTCAGCGCTATCAAGGCACTGTCCGCGCAAAAAGGGGTTGATGATGGTATTGTCATAATGGCCGCAGGTAATGGAAGCTTTGCAAATTATGATTTCGTTTCGCGGTATTTTGTACCTGCATTTGGTATAGACGAGGACCCTGTTACGGGATCAAACCACGCATCATTAGCTCCGTTTTGGGCTAAACGATTGGAAAAAAAAGAAATGCTTGCCTATCAAGCATCAGCGCGCGGCGGTGCGTTAAAATTAAGGCTCGCAATGGATAAAGTGTATATCACCGGACAAGCAATTACTTATATGCGCGGCAATTTTTATTTGCCTGAATAATCTGCGGAACGTTTCCAAATTGCATTGTCGCCTAATGTTTCAGCAATAAACTTCTCGTGTGTAGTCTTCTCTTCAGAGGTTAGCAATGCCGCCAGTGGCTTAGGTCTAGCTTGCGCCGCTTGTACGACTATCTCTACGACCGTTTCTTCGCTTTGCAGATCAAAAGACCTAGCGCGGCCACCTTTAAGCTCAAGATAAACTTTTGCTAATAACTCTGCATCGATCAAAGCCCCGTGGGTAGATCTGGACGCAAGCGATATATCAAAGCGTTTACAAAGAGCGTCCAATGAATTACTGGCGCCGGGAAATTTGTGCCTTGCTAAAATTAAGGTATCAATAAATCGGGTGCGCGGATAGGGATCAAACGCGTTACGTTCAAGTTCCGCATTGATAAAACCACGGTCAAAATCAGCATTGTGGGCAACCATTGGGCTGTCCGCGACAAAATCACAAAACCCGTCTGCGACGTCTCTAAACAGCGGTTTGTCTTTCAAAAACTCTTCGGTCAAGCCCGTGATTTCAGTCACCCGCGCCGAAATTTCTCGCTGCGGATTTACATGGGCATGCCAAGTTTTTCCTGTTGGTAAAAAATCGATAAGCTCAACACAGCCGATTTCGGTAACCCTGTCATCACCTTTGGCATCAAACCCCGTGGTTTCCGTATCAAAAGCAATTTCGCGAACACCGGACATAATAAATTATGTATTCATGCTTTCAAAGAATTCGGCGTTGTTTTTGTTATCTTTAAGCTTGCCGATTAAAAACTCGATAGCGTCCATAGTCCCCATAGGATTGAGGATGCGGCGCAACACATAGGTTTTTTGAAGCTCAACCGGCGTCAATAAAAGCTCTTCCTTACGTGTACCGGATTTGGTCACATCAATGGCTGGGAAAACCCGTTTGTCTGCCACTTTGCGGTCGAGCACAATCTCAGAGTTGCCCGTACCTTTAAATTCTTCAAAAATAACTTCATCCATACGTGAGCCAGTTTCGATCAAAGCGGTGGCAATAATTGTTAGGGAGCCGCCTTCTTCAATATTTCGCGCAGCACCAAAGAACCGCTTCGGGCGTTGTAGAGCGTTGGCATCAACACCGCCGGTCAGAACTTTACCAGAGCTGGGGACAACCGTATTATAGGCGCGGCCCAAACGGGTGATGGAGTCGAGCAAAATAATCACGTCTTTACCGTGTTCGGTCAGTCGCTTCGCTTTTTGGATAACCATTTCGGCAACTTGAACGTGGCGTGTTGCTGGCTCATCAAATGTAGAGCTGACAAC
This sequence comes from Robiginitomaculum sp., assembly GCA_021776675.1. GTDB lineage: Bacteria > Pseudomonadota > Alphaproteobacteria > Caulobacterales > Maricaulaceae > Robiginitomaculum_A. Next base: position 12,507 of record JAJFFM010000078.1, on the reverse strand, counting down.
TTCGCCTTTAACCGATCTTTGCATATCGGTTACTTCTTCGGGACGCTCATCTATCAAAAGAACAATAACATAGATTTCCGGATGATTAGCTTCGATGGAGTGGGCGATATTTTGTAAAATAACCGTTTTACCCGTCCGCGGCGGCGCGACAATTAAGCAGCGTTGGCCTTTGCCAATTGGTGAAACAATATCAATAACCCGACCAGAAATATCTTTTAGGGTTGGGTCCTCAATTTCCATGGTCAAGCGTTGGTCAGGGTAAAGCGGCGTTAAATTATCAAAATGGACTTTGTTGCGGGCCTCTTCCGGTGTTTCGAAATTTACGGAATGAACTTTGGTCAGAGCAAAATATTTTTCATCACCCTGAGGGCTTAGAATTTCCCCAGATAATGTATCTCCGGTACGCAATCCCATTTTCTGGATGAGCTGGGAGCTAACATAAATATCATCGGGCCCAGCCAGATAATTTGCTTCTGGGGAGCGCAAAAACCCGAAACCGTCTTGCAGTCTTTCGAGAACACCCGTGCCTGAAATTTCAACATCTTGGTCGGCGAGCTCCTTGAGGACCGCAACAAAGATTTCCTGCTTGCGCATTGCACCCGCATTTTCAATGCCGACAGCTTCGGCAAATTGTACCAGCTCCGCTGGCTTTTTGTTTTTAAGATCATCAAGACCAAGTTTAGTGATAGAGTCGATATCTATTTCTGCAGGGTCGAGTTTTTTAGTAATATTCATGGGTGTTCTTTATAAAATAATGCAAAGCATAACACATCAGGACGATGTAATTTTTGGGGAGATGCAAAACAGAAACATTTTGCTATCAGACACCCAATATATACGCTGCAAGCGTTTCATGGGTCAAGAGAAAAAGGACGGGTTAAATTTGTGTGGCCAACAGCTTTGTGTCGGGCGAGGTGTTGGGCAAGCATTTCTGCCCGGCTGAAAGCCGGACAGAAAATATATTTAAATGTTTCTCTAGTCGCTAGTTAACATGAATTTTATCATTGATTGCACACCTGTACGCTTTCGTGGCTTTCCGCGATTTAAAACGGGGGCATATTTCCACTGCGATACAGAATCAATAGTGGCCTGATTAAAGCACGGGTTGTCTGAACTAGTCACGTGGATGTTTTCAACCTTACCCGTTTTATCTACATCAAAAATTACGCTCACACTTGCGGCAAAACTTCCAGTGTTTGCGACACAATTTACTGGAAAAATTGGGGGGTACCGGACTATGGGTTGGGCGTCTCTGTCGGATGTTGGGCCGGGTCCTGCGGCGGCTACAAGCCCGTATGAGCCAGACATTAGGGCGACACAAGTCAATGCGTATAGTCCAACCTTCAAGCGCTTAGTCTTGAAAAAGCCTTCTTCTTGGTTCATTATGTTTTCCACTCTCATTTTTGCACTCCTATAGTTGTTGAGATTGAGGGTAGCAGAGGGGCATGGCAGTGTCCCTTTGCCTTCCTTGCGGCGGTTTTCTGCGCCATATGTGCGCAAAATTTTGACCAATACCTGGCCGTAAGCTTGTCGTAAATTTTTATCCTCACCCATAAGCGCTATAGTATCTGCGCGAAGTTCAGCAGCAAATTGCCAGTGTTTTACCAAGGCGTGAATAGCGGGGTGAGGCCAAAACAAGGCCTTAGCTACATGCAGGCATAACATGATGACGGGATCCTTAAATTGGATGTGTGCGGCTTCGTGGTTGAGTATAAGCCCCAGTACTTTTGGTTTTAATTGAGCTTGTAAAGCCGTAGGCATAATTATAACGGGCTTAAAAACACCAAATGCACAAGGCGCTTCATTGCCGTCCGTAAAAACAACATTATTGCCGTGGATGAGTTTTGTGCTTTTGTTCAGCACAGCTTTTCTTAACTGGCGCCACCCTATTGAGAGGCGATAAAGATATATAATTGTTCCACCAAAATAAATCAAAAGGCTTATAGGCACTGCAAATTGCATGAGTGCGCTTATGTGGCCATTTTGTTCAGTGCCAACAAAGGGTAGATTTGTTATGGGTTTAAATACAGCAATATCAGCGGGCGCATGCATGCCAATGGTTAGCAAAAGTAGAGATATTGTGGGTGTGAAAAAACCAGCGAAAATCACAGCTAGCCAAAACTCTGGCCAGTTCCTCAATGAAGAAAATATCTTTGAGGTGACAACTGATAACATCCAAACAAACAATACCCAAAGGGAACTTAAAAGGATGTAGTTTTCTGGACTCATTTTCTGCCGCCGCCCAAAAGGCCTTCTAGCTCGTCTAACTCATCATCGGATAATAGCGTGCTGCCTGTGAAGGCGGATGCAGGGAGGGCACCGTCGACCTCTAGGACGCGGCCAAAGAACTCTCGTGCCATATGGGCGAGCGTTGTGGTTTTGGATACGCGCGCCTTGGCATGAGCAGGGCCAGACGTTTTTCCCTCAAGCTTAGAAATCTCCACAAACCCCTTATCGGCCATGCGCTCCAAGGTTTTACGGGTTGATGAGAATGACCACGCCAATTCATCAGCGCAGGTTTCGTGTAGGCTGCGCACGGGTAATGCGCCCTTAGCCCAAAGAGCTTTGAGCAGAACCAGTTCAGGCGGGTTTGGTATGTTTTTCATACTTCATTATGCGACGTTTGTCACATATGGTCAAGAAGAAAATTAAATCAAGAAAAATATTCCGGGTCGCAATTACCCCATTATCACATTAACCCACCGGCCATGACTATACCGAGACCGAGGAGGGCTAAGAAACTAATGCCGAAAAACACAGACCGCATCAATTTGATATTGAACCAATAACACAGCATATAACCGGTTCTTGCAATAACATATAACCACGCCATGCGGCCAAGCCATATTGGATCTGCGGCTGATAATATGCCGACCAGTGTGAAAATAATAAATATGGAGACACCCTCATTCATATTACCCAGAGCGCGGCTGGCCCTGAACAAGAAACTATCATGATCTGGCTCAATAGGCGCTCCTGGAATCCGCTTAACTTTCATGCCCGCAATATCCGCCACCAAAAGTTGGAGAAACAAAAGTCCCCCTGCGACCCCCATAGCGAGCCCCGTTCCGTGATAAGCAATAATCGATTCCATATTAGTCTCCTGTTTTGTTTTCAGTTTTTTGTCTTCTTAAAATCAACACCTCGTTGAACTCCCCACCGAGAATAATCAATGCAGCAGAAATGTAGACAAATAACAGAGCGATGACAACACTCCCTAGCCCCGCATACATGATTTGCGCACGAGAAAACTCGGCCGTGTATTTGGCATATATCTGAGCGGCGAAAAGCCACACCACCATAGTCGCCAATATACCAGGCAACACTTGGCGGAGGCGCAAGCGTTTACGTGGTAGATACAAATGCCCAAAACAAAGGGCAAGAAACATAACAGACAATCCAATAGGGAGACGCAATAAGTGAAACCATCCGGAGAAATTTTCTAAAAACACAAGACGAGCCTCAGCCGCGCCCCACCAAAGGGGCGCAAAGACAATAAATACCGCCAAGATGAGTAGAACGGCTGCGCCGCCAATAACAAATGCCAAATTTTGTAAAAACCGCATCCACCAAGGCCGCCTATCATCTGCGCCTAACCCGTAAGCGCGGTTAAACCCTACCCGCAAGCTTTCAACTCCACCCGTTGCAATATACAAAGTAAAAGCAATAGACAGCGTCAACACCCGCTTATTGGATTCCGTTAAAATTGAATGGATATCATCTGATACAGGCCCCACAATTTCAGCAGGTGCAACTGATAGTAAATAATCAATGACGGTGCGCGCCAAAAGTTCATTGCCTATGAAACCCGCCAGCGCCGTCAGGAATATCAAAAACGGAAAAAAGGCAAGCAGAGACGAGAAAGCAATATTGCCAGAAAGCGCAAACCCGTCGTCTGCGACAAACCTATGGTGGACTTCTCGCAAAAATAAAACAGGCGTCTTGATAATCAGGTCAAACAAATCTGGCTTTGGATCAGCCATACAAAATTACCCGATGTATTGGCTTATAATAAGCGATAACACCATCATGGTGGCGGCACTTATCAAAATTCCGGCAAATATAGCCCCCATCCAGTCAAATTCCGCTACCTTCCACGCCAATCTGATATCTATGGCCAATGTACCAATATACAGCGTAAGCGCTATCACATAGGCGGGGAAAAACGGAAGCAGGCCAATAAGATAAAGCCCGAGCACAGCAGCAATAAGCATTAAGACAAACAAAACCGTCCAATTTCGCACGATGACCCATGGGCGAAACCGTTGCATTTTATCGAACACCATACACAGCACATAAGCAATAAGCGGAAATGTCAGAGCGATTAATGTCAGTGTAATTACAATCGGACCGTAAGGAATATGGCTTGTATTATCATTATATTTTACCGCTGCATAGGCGGCAACCAAACCGAGCGGAACATAAGCGGCAACTGCGATAAATGAACGCGATAGGGCAGGAGCAGTTAGATCAAAATCACTTTCCCAGGCTTTACCTCCCACCGTATTACCAAATAGGGCATTTAGCGACCCTTTGAAAACTTTTAATAAACTCATATCTTAAAGTAGCGCACTAAAAACGATTTGTAAATTTCCATCAGGTTTTTTATATCCGAAACTTCTGCATGCTCATTGACCTGGTGTATAGTTTTACCGATTAGGCCGAACTCGACCACTGGCGTATAATGTGTGATAAAACGCGCATCCGACGTGCCGCCGCTTGTTGACAGCGTAGGTTTACGTCCAGTGATATCCGTGATAGCCGCAGAAAGTTTTTCCGTTAGTACACATGGCTTGGTGAGGAAAGGATGGCCGGGTACAGAGAGATCAGCCTCTATACGTCCGTAATAACCTTCACCTACAATCCTTATTTCATTATTAATCCAATCCAGCAAATCATCCCCAGTGTGTTCCGTGTTAAAGCGGATATTAAACCTTGCCGTCGCAGCCCCTGCGATAATATTATGGGCAGGGTTGTTAACATCAACCGAAGTTATCTCAAGATTAGAAGGTTGGAAGCTATCATTGCCGTCGTCCAGCTTTTTACTAGAAAGAGCCGTCAAGAGCTTCATCAAAGTCGGCACTGGATTACCTGCCAAATCCGGATAGGCCACATGGCCTTGTGTGCCAATGACACGTAACACGCCGTTCAGTGAACCGCGCCGACCTATTTTTATCATCTCGCCGAGTGTGTTCGGATTGGTCGGTTCGCCCACCAAACAATGATCGATAATTTCACCCGCTTCAGTGATAGCCTTAAGGACTTTCTTAGTCCCGTTAAGTGCCGGTCCTTCTTCATCACCCGTAATGAGGAAACTGATAGAACCATTAAATGGTTTGCCGTCCGCTAGAAATTCTGAAACTGCTGCAACAAAGGCCGCAATCCCGCCCTTCATATCTGCGGCGCCCCGCCCCCAAATTTTACCGTCTTCGATCTCACCGCCGAACGGATTATGCCGCCACTGCGTCGCATCGCCCACAGGCACCACATCTACATGCCCCGCATAACAAAAATTTGGTGCCGCCTTGCCTAAACGTGCATAAAGATTATCAACTTCCGCAAAAGGATATCGTGTGCAAACAAACCCCATTGCCTCTAACGCATTTTGCAAAACCCCAAGCGCCCCCGCATCAGCAGGTGTCACAGACGGACAGCGGATCAGAGTACGGGCGAGGTCTATGGGGTCGATGATGGCGGGGTCTGACATGTTGGCTCATAAGGTGCTTTGCTTGAAACGTCTTGTAAATGCTATGAAGCCATTTTGCGAGAAGTTTTATTGTAAGAATACGCAACAATAATAATACTTATAGTATTCAATTATTACAATCGTCTAATTGATTTGTAACTCCTTGGTCAGGACGGCCATTTCGCGCCCCATACCCACGACCAACTCTGGCGTTTTCCGCCCTTCGACCCAACTAACAGATCTTTGGTGGACGCTAATTGATTTAGATATCAAGTTGTGACTCTGCTGCTCATAAACAGTCAGTTCCAATTTGTCAGGATTGCGCAAGTCAAACTTAACTATTTTTGTCTTAAAACTTTCAGATGAAAAGTTGGGAAGACCACCGTTTTTACGCAAATACTTATAATTTCCATCGGTATTTCCCTCGGTTGCACCAACATTTTCCAAAATTATATTATCGCTTGTTAGTTCTACCGGTTCGCCGTTAACGATTATGTATTTCTTCATCTTTGTATTATCGGACGGTTTGTACGGTTTCCCATCCTGTCTGATGGCGGTTATAGTTCGAGTAACAGATTTTTGCTTGAAGCGGCTAAATTTATTCTCAATAACTTGGAAGTTGTCAGGGTCGACATACCGCCAAATCATGGTCGAATGGGTTACAAATTCCTCCCTAGTTATCCCGTCCTGCCCGTCAATGTTTAAAACACGGTGGAGATGAAAGTCGTTAGGCGCAATTTCTCCGAGTTCGATCAAGCCATTATTGTTGTGATCGTAAATATCAAAGGCTTTATCTGTGATACGGGTTTCATTGGCTTTCAAAACATACCTTTTGCCAACAAGGCCCCCATATGCAAGCATTATTATCGTAGCAAATCCAATCAAACCCCGTATCCCTAATATACGACGTAGAGGGCTTGTGCGAATTGCTGCACCGAGATTATCATAATTCGACCGCCGCGTATAAGAAGTGATAAATCTCCGTACAGCGTTACTCGGTGTATCCCCTTGATCATGACAAGCATCGGTAAACTCTTGTTTCTTTTTATGGGACACCCGAATATCTAATCGCTCGGACTTTTTCTCAAAATGGCCTTGTGTCTTATTGTTTTGTTCCACAGCAATCTCCTGTTTTTAAGTAGAGGAAATAACCTTGCGCAATTCAATGCTTTTCGTGTCCGGACACGCACTTATTCTGTCCCACAGAACAAGCTAACTTTGAACAGAACGCACCAGATAATTAACACTGGAATCATTCGTAATTTCCCAACTTCCACCAAGCGGGCTATATGTCATACCCAATGGTGCGTCTGGCTCCAACCCCGCATCTTTCAGCATCCGTATCATCTCTATGGGCTTGATAAATTTTGCGTATTGATGGGTGCCTTTAGGGAGCCAGCTCATTATGTATTCTGCCCCTAAAATGGTCAGCGCAAAGGCTTTGGCGGTACGGTTAATTGTCGAGCAAAATGTTATGCCGCCGCTTCTGAGCATCCTCGCGCAATATTTGGTGAACTCGGCCGGGTCGGTGACATGCTCCAGTACTTCCATATTGAGCACAACATCATAAGGTTTTTCACTGCCGTCTATCAAGGCTTCTATGGTGGAATATCTATAGTCAATATCAAGGCCGGAGCTCTGCGCATGCACCATTGCGGTTTTGATATTTTTCTCCAGCGCATCAACACCTGTAACTTCCGCGCCGAGCCGCGCCATAGGCTCACACAGTAATCCCCCGCCGCACCCTACATCCAAAATGCGTAAGCCTTTAAGCGGCAATGCACTATTAGGATCACGCAGAAAATGGGCGCAAATTTCGTCCTTGATAAACCGCACCCGACAGCCGTTCATAATATGCAGAGGTTTGAACTTACCATTTGGGTTCCACCAATCCTCTGCCATCTTGGCGAAATGTGCCATTTCGGACGGATCAACGCTTGTTTCTGTTTTGTGGCTCGCAGAATAGTTAGCGGAACTGGGCATAATCGGTCTTTCCAATCTTGAAAAACCCTTATAGACAATGAAGCGAATAAACAAAGAGGCATTATGGCACGCATTGTCATGAAATTTGGAGGCACATCCGTGGCTGATCTGGATAGGATCCGCCGTGTGGCTGCGCTAGTGGCCGCAGAGCACGCGAATGGCAATGAAGTGGCGGTTGTGGTTTCGGCTATGTCGGGCGAAACTAACCGCTTGGTAGGCTTTGTGGACGACCTTTCAGCAGATTCTAACGCAGGCGGGGAAATAGACGACGAATATGATGCTATTGTTGCATCGGGTGAACAGGTCACAAGTGGGCTTTTGTCCATTGCCCTGAGAAGGCGCGGCGTAAAAGCCCGTTCTTGGCAAGGTTGGCAAATCCCCTTACAGACGGACGGAGCCCATGCGTCTGCACGCATTAAAGGCATTGAAACATTGGCTTTTAACCAATCCCTTAAAGACGGGGTTGTTGGTGTGGTTGCAGGATTTCAAGGCATTAGCCCGCAGGGACGTGTTTCCACATTAGGCCGTGGTGGCTCGGACACGTCTGCGGTGGCTTTGGCCGTAGCCTTAAAGGCTGACCGCTGTGATATTTATACGGATGTGGACGGTGTCTATACTACGGATCCGCGCATTGTGCCCGAAGCCAGACGGTTGGGCCGGATTGCCTTTGAAGAAATGTTGGAGCTGGCCTCCCAAGGCGCAAAAGTATTACAGACCAGATCCGTTGAGCTGGCCATGAATAATAATTTACCCATTAGGGTACTAACCAGTTTTAAGGATGTCGATGAAGACAACCCCGGAACCTTGGTCTGTTCAGAAGAATCCTTTAAAGGAGACAAAATTATGGAAGAACGTGTCGTAAGCGGCGTAGCTTATTCTCGCGATGAAGCGCAAATTTCATTGCTGCGGTTAAATGATATACCGGGCGTTGTCGCGCGTGTGTGCGGAGCCATGTCTGAAGCCAATATTAGCGTCGATATGATTGTCCAAGGCACATCACGCCGTGAAGACAGTGCCAATTTAGTGTTCACCATTGGTCGCCGCGATCTCGATAAAACTTTGGCTGCGTTGGAGGCTAACAAAGAAAAGATTGGATTCGACGGCCTTCTTGTCAATGACAAGGTCAGCAAGGTGTCTGTTGTCGGTATTGGTATGCGCTCTCATGCGGGTGTTGCACACACCATGTTTTCTGCACTGGCAGAGCGTAATATCAATATTGAAGTTATTGCCACATCCGAAATTAAAATCAGCGTGTTGATTGATGCTGACATGACCGAACTAGCGGTGCGGGCTCTGCACAGTGCTTTTGAGCTTGGTGTTTCACTGGGTAATTCCAAGGGTAATTCCATGGGTGATTCCACGGGTGATTCCAAGGGTGATAACTAGTTGAAAATACCGAGCCCCATAAGCATTAAGTCCGATCCGGGCGTTATTCTTCTTAAGCGTATTCGTGCGCTAATGGCCTCAGAAGACGGGGTACAAGCGCGGCTGGATAATTTCGTCAAAGTCATCAGCTCTTCTATGAAGGTCAATGTAACGTCGATCTATTTACGCGCAGGCGATGAGTTAGAGCTCTGTGCTACCAAAGGCTTGAAACAAACCGCCGTCCACACAACCCGCCTTGGCCTTAATGAAGGCTTGGTCGGCAACGTAGCCAGACGAGCAAGGCTTTTAAACTTGGCCGAAGCAGCGGAACACCCTGACTTTTCCTTTAAAGCAGAAACGGGTGAACAGCGGTTTCATTCATTTTTAGGCGTGCCTCTTTTACGCGGTGGTCGCAATCTTGGTGTATTGGTAGTCCAAGGCAGGCGCGCACGAATATACGGTGAGGCCGAGGTTGAAAACCTACTAACCGCTGCCACCTTACTCGCAGAAATCGCCGTCGAAGACGAACGCGCAGGCGGTGCAGAAGCTCGCCTCAAAGGTATTCGCCTCACGCCAACTGGTGCGGAAACAATTACTGGTCAGGCCTTTGCTGATGGGCTTGCGCAAGGTCGTGCCGTCTTGCATTTACCCCCTGTTACTGCGGGACATATGATTGCTAGTAATACCGCAGAAGAACAAGCACGCTTGTCCAAAGCTATCCGTAAAATGCGGCGTTCTGTAGATGCTATGGTAAACGGTGAAATGGCTAGCATGGGCGCTGCATCTAAAGAAATATTCGAAAGCTACCGTATGTTTGCCTATGACAGGCAATGGCTCGACCGCCTACACGAAGCGGTTCATAGCGGACTAACCGCCGAAGCCGCCGTAGAGCGTGTCCGCAATGAACACAGAGCCCGCATGCTTAAAGCACGTGATCCATATTTAAGGGCGCGACTACATGACCTAGAAGACCTTGCCAACCGCATGTTACGCTCATTAGGCGGGGAAGACCTCGATCCGGGCCAAAGACAGCTACCGGACAACGCAATTGTCTTTGCACGCAATTTAGGGCCTGCGGAAATTCTGGACTATGACCACGATAAGCTAAAGGGCATTGTACTGGAAGAAGGCGCGGCCACTGCGCATGCTACCATAATTTGCCGCACCTTGGGTATCCCGCTTGTCGGGTTGGCTGACAGTATTTTAGACAGGGTGGAGGCGGATGACGAAATATTGGTCGACGGCGAGCTCGGCGCGGTCAGCATACGCCCTACCCCAGAAGATATAAATGAGTTCTTGGTGCGGGTTGGCATCCGCGCTCAATTAGACTTAGCGTTTGAAAAACAACGATACTTAAAAGCCGTTACTAAGGACGAAAAGACCGTGTCTTTATTGCTGAACGCAGGCTTATTGGTAGACCTGCCGGGACTAAATGCCGTAGGCGCGGACGGCATCGGGTTGTTCCGGACCGAGTTTCAGTTCATGGTATCACAGAGAATGCCGCACTTAAGTGAACAGGTTGATTTATATAAACGTGCCCTGAAGGCCGCTGGCGATCGTCCGGTAACGTTCCGTACCCTTGATCTAGGCGGTGATAAAATCCTGCCTTATGCTGATCCCGTGCCGGAAGAAAACCCGGCTATCGGTTGGCGCGCAATTCGTATTGGTCTCGACCGACCTGGAATGCTGCGTTATCAGCTCAGGGCTTTATTACAGGCGGGCGCCGGCCAACATTTGCGTATCATGTTCCCTATGGTGGCAATTGTATCAGAATTTCAAGCGGCACGGACTTTGTTGGATAAAGAAATTGCGCGTATCGAAAAATTGGGCGGAGAGCTTCCCAAAAAGTTGGAAGTTGGCGTCATGCTGGAAACTCCCGCACTAGCTTGGCAGATAGACGCGATTTGCAAGCATGCAGATTTTGTCTCGGTTGGTGCGAATGACCTTCTGCAGTTTTTCTTTGCCGCTGACCGCGATAACCCGCGCGTCGCCGGGCTATATGACGGCCTACATCCGGCGGCTTTGTCTTTGTTGGCGCATATCGCAGACCGCTGTAAGGCGGCAAACACCCAAGTCACGGTTTGTGGGGAAATAGCCGGTAAACCCCTTGAAGCTATTTGCCTAACAGCCCTCGGGTTTGAAAATTTATCCATGCCAGTTACAGGCGTTGGCCCGGTCAAAAGCGCTCTTTTGGCTCTAGACGCAGGTAAATTAGCCAAATTGCTTAAGCCAAAAATAGCCTCCGCGTCAGATGCAAATTCCTTGCGCGCAGCAGTGAAAGAGTTTTGCGAAAAAGAAGGCGTGCCTGTTTAAAACGGGAGTTTCATACCTTCGGGTAATTGCATGTCGCCCCCGAATTCCCCTAGGGCATCTTGCATGGTTTCTGACTGCTTTTGGTCTAATTTGACCTTGGCGTCGTGGAAGGCGGCTATGATCAGGTCTTCTAGAATTTCGGCTTCGTCTGCGATAACCATGCTGGGGTCTATATTGATAGACTGCATATGACCTTCGCCAGATAAGGTGATACGCACCATACCGCCGCCGCTAATACCTTCGGCTACCAAATCGGCAACCTTGGATTTGGCGACTTCCATCTTTTCTTGCATTTGTTTTGCCTGTTTCATCAGGCCCATAATGTCTTTCATTGTATATCCTTTGGCATATCCTTTGGGCATATCCTTTGGCGCGGCTATTCCTCGCTATTCGTGAAATCTGCTTCTATGACATTAGACCCAGATAGGGGAGATATGGTGGCGCGGTCACGAAATTCAATCTCTACACCGGGAAATAATGCACGGGCGTCGGTGGCGACCGGGTGATTGTCTTCGGCGTCTTGTTGCGCGGCCTGTGCGGCGCGGCGACGTTCAAGCAAGCTTGGAGCGCCTTGGGTTTTTGTATCGACCTCAATATGCCAAGGCCTTGATGTAGCGTCGGTGACCCATGCCCGTAATTGGTATTCGATATCTTTTGGCGCGTTCGGCGCAAGGGAAAACACAAATGTGCCCGGCTCAAAACGAATGGGGCGAATGTATTTTTCAATATCGTAACGCAAACCGGTTTGGTTTTTAGGTATGGCGGAAACCAGTTCTTCCAGCGTGTTGATTATAAGCTTTGGCGCATCCGCCTGAACAGCCTGCACTTGTACGGCGTGTGCTTGCGGAGTGGTTTGAGGTTCTGGCTGTATGTTTGTTTGAGGTGCGGTATTTCCGCGCGAAACGGGCGCGGTTGAAATTTTAGCTCTTGTACTACCAGAACCAGTACCGCCAGAACCAGTACCACCAGAAGCATTTCCACTAGAACTAGACGACCCGCCTACGGATGGTTTTGGTGCATCCCTAACATCTTTCAAATTTGCGAGTAATTGCGCAGCCAGTTCTGGCGGTGGCAAGTCTGCGGCCACAGCAAGGCGCAATAGAGCCATTTCGGCGGCGGCTAATGGGTCGGGTGCAGCGCGCACATCGCCGTGGGCGCTG
>JAJFFM010000077.1 GCA_021776675.1 Robiginitomaculum sp. | reverse complement strand
CAGGTGTAGACTTTCACCTAAGTGATACAACACGTTTGGGCGGTACGGTATTTAGCACTTCGCGCGCACCAACCACTGAAGAGCTATTCTCTAATGGTCCACATCTAGCGACCAACCAGTTTGAAATTGGTGATATCAATCTAGGCAAAGAGCAGGCACGCGGTGGGGAAGTTTCTGTGCGGTTCCGCAAAGGGCAAAGTCATGTCACTTTCAATGTCTTCGCTACTGATTATAACGACTATATTTATGAACGCGCCACGGGTGGGGAGCAAGATGGTTTACCAGAATTTATGTTCACCGCCGCCGATGCGGTTTTCAAGGGCTTTGAATTTGACGTCGGCGCCAAAGTTTGGGAAATCAATCAATTTGATGTTTTAGTGGACGGTTCTGTTGAATATGTCGTCGCCAATCTCGGGAGCGATGGCAGTGCTTTACCGCGTATTCCACCGCTCGGATTGGGGTTCGGTATCAATTTAGAAAATGACGATTGGCGCCTGCGCGCTGAACTTGATCATGCGGCAAAGCAAGACGATATTGCACCGGGGGAACTTGTGACCGACGCATACACATTAGTCAATTTGCAAGCCAGTTACCATATCAATGAAAAATTGTCGATTAGGGGTAGTATCAATAATATATTCGACCAAGATGCTCGCCAGCACACATCTTTTCTAAAAGATGTTGTGCCCCTGCCCGGACGCAATTTCAAAATGTCACTAAGTGCTAAGTTTTAAACCTACCTGAAGCCTTTTTGGATTTCTTTAAGCTTGGCAGCACCTGGGTTTAATTCTTCATAGGGAATTGCATTCAGGGGCCTGTCTTCCATGCGGGCCATTTCGTGCATGTCTTTTTGGTCCTCATTTATATAAAGAAGCCCCGTAATAATTTCATCGCTCTGCGAGCTTTCAAATAGCTTGTTCACGGCGGCGGCGCGGTCACGCGGATCATAGCCGTTCTCAAGTTTGCGCAAGGTAATTTGACCACCATCATGAAGTTCAATCGGCATAATATCGCCAGCATTATAGTCGGCTTTGATCTGAGCCGTAGGCGGCACATAATCGGCGTGGATAGCCGGATTATAATATTTGTAAGTATGCTCGTAGGATTTTGTTGAACCCTTATGATCGTTGAAACTCACGCACGGCGAGATGACATCAATCAGACCAAAGCCCTTATGTTTAAGTCCAGCCTTGATCAGCGGCACCAATTGTTCGCGGTCTCCGGAAAAGCCGCGCGCCACGAATGTCGCTCCTAATGACAGCGCCAATGCGACCGGATCGATGGCCGGCAATTCGTTGACAGCGCCTTTCTTAGCCGTTGAGCCCATATCTGCGGCGGCGGAAAACTGACCTTTGGTCAGGCCGTAAACGCCGTTATTTTCTAGCATATAGAGCATATTAACATTACGCCGCATAGCATGGACGAATTGTCCTAGCCCAATGGATAGACTGTCTCCATCCCCCGAAACACCAATATAAGCAAGCTCGTGATTGGCTGCAATCGCACCTGTAGCCACTGATGGCATACGTCCGTGGACAGTGTTGATACCGTGGCTTTCACGCAAGAAATAAGCCGTAGTTTTAGATGAACAGCCAATACCAGACACTTTCACCGCGCGGTGTGGCTCAATGGATAACTCAAAAAATGCCCGCGCCATGGACGCTGTGACACCGTCATGACCGCAGCCTGCGCACAATGTTGACATAGCGCCGTCATAGTCAGAACGCACAAGACCAAGCTCGTTGGTTGGCTCGTTTTTGCGGCGGATCAGAGGTTTGGTAAATGATGTCATGCTACTTGTCTCCTCGTCTTCAGCTCTTTGCTGAGAGCATTATGTACGAATTTATAATCCAGAGGTTCGCCGGAATAATGTAAAACCGGAATTAGTTTTTCGCGCGGCACATCTATTTCGCCAAGCAACAGCCCGTACAATTGCGCATCCCGATTTTGCTCAATAACAAATATCTGGTCATGTGCATCGATAAAGTCTTTGACCTCAGCGCTGAACGGAAAGCCGCGAACCCGCATATAATTTAAGTAAACACCTTCAGTTTCCAGTTTATCGCGGGCTTCAACAACTGCGCCGTCGCACGATCCAATGGAAATGATAGCAAATTTCACTTTACCCTGAGCTGGTTTACTAGCAGTGCTGATAACAGGAGCAGGTACCTTATCAGCCGCACTAGCCCATTTGGATACGAGCCTGTCAACGACCTCTTTATATTCTGCCCCGTCTTCGGTGTAACCGCCGTATTTGTTATGGCCAGAACCTCGGGTGAAATACGCGCCCTTAGGATCCTCGCCGGGCAATGTCCTGTACGGGATGTGATCGCCGTCCGTATCCAGATAACGGTAGAATTTATCCATATCTTTCAAATCTTCTGATGACAATACTTTGCCTCTATCAGGTAAATAATTATCGTCCCAAGTCAGCTCATCAATCATCCAGTCGTTCATACCAATATCAATATCGGAAAGAACAAATACGGGTGTTTGGAAGCGCTCAGCCAAATCCAGAGCATTCACTGCCATGTCAAAGCATTCGCTAGGGTCTGATGGGAACAACAAAATATGTTTGGTATCACCGTGGGACGCATAGGCGCACAGTTGAATATCACATTGTTGGGTGCGGGTCGGCATGCCTGTGGACGGGCCTGTGCGCTGAATATCAAACAACACCATAGGAACTTCGGCGTAATAAGCAAAACCGATAAACTCGCTCATCAGGGAAATACCAGGGCCGGATGTCGGCGTAAAGCAGCGCGCGCCATTCCAAGCTGCACCAATGATCATACCCGCCGCCGCAAGCTCGTCTTCGGCTTGGGTGATACAGTATTTATGCTTGCCAGTTTCAGGGTTCACACGCAAATCTTTGCAATATTTGACGAATGCATCCATCAATGATGTGGACGGTGTGATAGGATACCAAGCACCAAATGTAGCGCCACCGTAGACACAGCCAAGACCTGCGGTCGTATTACCGTCCATCATCACCTTGTCACTGGTTAAATCGCGAGCTTCGACTTTTAGCTTGCTGACATTACCGAAATTCTGTTTGGCATAATCATAACCAAGGGCGATGGCCTGTAAATTTAAGTCGACCAATTTGGGTTTGGCGGCAAACATTTCGCGCAATAATGTATGAATTATATCAAGATCAAGGTCGAGCAAAGCTGCGACAGCACCCACATAAGCAACGTTCTTCATCAAGATACGAGACCGTGCCACTTTGAACGCTGCATTACACATGCGGGCCAAAGGCACCCCGATAACGGTAATATCCGTACGGGTTAGGAAATGCGGGCGCGGCCATGTATCATCATAAAGCAAAATACCACCGGGGCTCAGCTCTTCCAAATCCCGCTTATAGCTTTCGGGGTTCATGGCTACCATTAAATCAACATCACCAGAACGGCCACGATAGCCTTTCTCTGTGACACGGATTTCGTACCATGTTGGTAGGCCCTGGATGTTGGACGGGAAGATGTTTTTCCCGACCACAGGAACACCCATGCGGAAAATTATTTTCATCAAAAGGGCATTAGCACTAGCAGAACCGGTACCATTTACATTGCCCACCTTGATGGTGAAATCATTTACGCGTAAATTATCTGTTTTGGCACTCACAGCTGCATCCCCGTTTTTTGGTTATCATCTTGGTCATCGGCGTGATGGATTTGGATCAGCGCTTCTTGCATATCCCAAGCTGCTGTTGGGCAACGCTCTGCGCACAGGCCACAGTGCAAACAAACATTTTCGTCCTTGACCATGACCCGTTTGGTTAGAGGTAAGCTATCAGACACATATAGCGCTTGCCCGTCTATTTTCTCCGATGCGGTTAAGCTATCGCGTAATTCAGCTTCACCTGCATCTTCGGTAATGCTCAGACACTCCACAGGACAGATATCAATACAGGCATCACATTCTTCACACAAGCTAGGTTCAAACACGGTTTGGATATCACAGTTGAGACAACGCTCAACCTCTGTTGCAATTTGCTCAGGTGTGAAACCTAGTTCAACCTCTACATCCAACTCTGCAAACCGTTTGGTTAGCTCCACATGGTTCATTTGACGGCGCTCAGAACTGTCAAACGAATTTGAATAGCGCCATTCGAACATACCCATTTTTGTCGGTGCCATACCTACATCATTAGGCAATCGACCCGTCAACATTTTTCCCTGACAATGCTTATGGATTGAAATAGCGGCCTGATGTCCATGCTCAACCGCCCAGATAATATTCTTGGGGCCAAATGCGCTATCACCGCCAAAGAACACACCTTTGCGCGTGCTTTCAAATGTGGTTTCATCGACAACTGGGACTTGCCATTTATCCAGCTCGATGCCGGACGTTTCCTCTATCCAAGGGAAAGCATTGTCCTGACCAATGGCCAAAATAACATCGTCGCAGGCAATAGTGGTTTCGCCTATTACTTTTTGGCTCGTGATACGACCATTATCGTCGATCTCATATTCCATCAATTCAAACACCATGCCCGTAAGCTTGCCGTTCTTATGTACAAACGCTTTTGGTGAATGATTGACCGTAATTTCAATATTTTCTTCTTCTGCGTCTTCCAACTCCCAAACGGATGCTTTGAAGAACTGACGCGGCTTACGCGCCATAACCTTTACGTTCTTAGAACCCAGGCGCAGTGAAGTCCGACAGCAATCCATGGCCGTATTCCCGACACCAATTATTAAAACTTTCTTGCCTATGGCTTTGGTATGTTCAAAGGCAACGCTTTCTAGCCAATCAATACCGATATGGATGTTTTCGCAGGGCTCTGCACCCTCTTGCGGCCAACGTCCGGGCAGGTTCAAATCCTTACCGCGCGGCGCGCCTGTGCCGACGAAGACTGCATCCCAATCTTCTTCCAACAGAGCATTCATGCTTTCAACGGGGGTATTTAGTTTAAGCTCTACGCCCATATCCAAAATACAATCAAGCTCTTCGGACAGAACTTTTTCAGGCAAACGGAATGCAGGAATATTAGATCGCATCAAGCCGCCTGGTTCGCTCAATTTTTCAAATATTGTGCATTCATAGCCAAGAGGTGCTAAATCATTTGCCACCGTAAAAGACGCGGGGCCTGCGCCGATAAGTGCAATTTTCTTACCATTTGTTTTGGCTGGTTTTTGCGGAAGTTGGTCAGAAATATCACCCCTATGGTCTGCGGCCACACGTTTGAGGCGGCAAATAGCTACGGGTTCGTCTTCTAAGCGACCGCGCCTACAGGCTGGCTCGCACGGTCTGTCACAGACACGACCCAGCACGCCTGGGAACACATTACTTTCCCGGTTCAATAAATAAGCATCGCCGTAGCGGCCTTGTGCGATAAGGCGGATATATTGGGGGACTGGCGTATGCGCCGGGCAAGCCCATTGGCAATCAACTACTTTATGATAGTAGTCCGGATTGCTAGTATTTGTTGGTTTCATAATTTTGTTTTCACAGTTGTTTTTGCCAGCAAGAAATTCCCTAAAATAGACGGTAAACCTACTCTCGCACTCAAAGAGTGGCAAGGATGATTTTAAAAATTTAAGGCGGTATTTCATGCTCGCACTCACTCTGTTACCACTCTGCAACCATTCTGTAATCACTCTATAATTACTGGCTAGTTATGATAAGTTGCCTCACCTTAAGAACTGGAAAGCCAATTATTATTGGTATATACCTATCCCTGAACTTATATTTTATGGATCATCTTATGAAATTTACGCACTTATTTATTAGCTGCCTTGCCGCTACCACCATTACGGCTGGCCCTGCTCTCTCACAGGAAGCTATTACGCCCGCAAAAGTTGACGCTACAGGTTCACAGGCTTTTGCAGGCTATGATAACGCTTCGTTTCATCCAGTTGTAAGCTCAGCTGGTATGGTCTCAGCACAGGAAGCCATAGCGGCAAAAGTTGGCCGCGATATATTGGCTAAGGGCGGCAATGCGGTTGATGCTGCGGTTGCAACGGGCTTTGCGCTCGCCGTTACGCATCCAGCCGCCGGTAACATTGGCGGTGGTGGTTTCATGTTGGTTGCCCTGAACAACGATGGGGTTGGCGACGACAAAGTGATTGCGCTCGATTACCGCGAAATGGCACCGCAAGCCGCCAGTCGCGATATGTTCCTCGGCACTGATGGTGAGGTCGACAACCAGAAAGCACAATATTCACGGCTTTCCGCCGGTGTACCGGGTTCGGTTATGGGTATGCTAAATGCCCTTGAGACTTACGGCACAATGAGCCGTGCAGAGGTAATGGCACCTTCTATTCGTTTGGCTAATAAAGGTATCTCCGTTAGTTATGGTCTCGCACAGGGCTTGAGCGCGAAAAAAGATTATATGTCCAAAGACCAATCTAGCATTGCCTATTTCTACAAGCCAGATGGCAGTATTTATAAGCAAGGCGAAATCCTAAAACAAAAAGATTTAGCCAAGACTTTAAAACTCATATCGCGAAAAGGTGCAGCAGGTTTTTACGAAGGCACAACGGCAGACCTTATGGTGGCAGAAATGCAAAGGGGCGGCGGGCTCATCACCCTAGAAGATATGAAAAATTACCATTCGGTTAGCCGGGATACCGTAAAAGGCACATATCGGGGCTATGAAGTTTTCTCTATGCCGCCGCCCTCATCCGGCGGTGTGCATGTTGTACAAATGCTCAATATCCTAGAAGGTTATGACCTAGGTGCGATGGAGCATAATAGCGCGGATTATTTGCACCTCCTCATCGAGTCCATGCGCCGCGCTTATGCGGATCGTTCCAAATATTTGGGTGACCCTGATTTCTTTGATGTACCTGTCGCCAAACTGCTTGATAAATCATATGGGGATAGATTACGAGATACCATTGACCCCAACAAAGCCAGTCTTAGCGAGGACATCCTCCCCGGAAGGCACTTGCCCAAGGAAAGCCCGGCCACCACACATTATTCAGTTATGGATAAATGGGGTAATGCCGTGTCTGTCACCACGACGCTCAACTTTAGCTATGGCAGCGGGTATAGCGTCGACGGGGCAGGTTTTTTGCTCAATAACGAGATGGACGACTTCTCTTCCAAGCCGGGCTCTCCAAATGGCTACGGACTAATTGGCGGCGAAGCCAACAAGATTGAGCCGCGCAAAAGACCTTTGTCCTCAATGACCCCAGCCATCGTAAAAAAAGGCGGTAAACCATATTTTGTTACGGGATCGCCGGGCGGCTCCACCATTATCACTGTGGTTTTGCAAAACATCCTCAACGTCATCGACTTTGATATGAACGCCATGGAAGCCGTGACCGCGCCGCGTATCCATCACCAATGGCTACCTGATGTCATTGTCACAGAGCCGGATATTTCCGCAGATACTATACGTATTTTGGAAGGCCGCGGTTTCATATTTAGCAAAGATGAAATAGGTAAATACAAACGCACCACATTGGGACGCGCCAATGCCGTTATGCATAAAGACGGATTTTTCTATGGCGCCGCAGATCTACGTTCGCCTACGTCTGGCGCTAGCGGATTCTAAGAAACCTATACTAATAAATACAGTCTTGGTAAGCGCGGGTAATATCGCCTTCCCATGCACCTTTGTATAGCTGCAGGAGTTTATCCGCATTACTATTCCCGGTTTTGGCCATATCGTCCAGTGCAGACAGAAACACAGTTTCGCTTTCACCGTAAGCATTTAGTTTTTGGCGGTTTTTTAGGCCCGTGCGGGATAACGCCAAAGCGCGTTTAGCGAGGTCTTGGATCGTGCCGTTTCTGAATTTGGTTTGTAAGCCGTATTTCGGCACATCGCGGCGTAACTGGTCCCGCTCTTCTTCGCTCCAGTCCTTGACCCAATCCCAAGTAGCATCCAACGCAGTTTGGTCGTATAAAATTCCAACCCAAAATGCGGGCATTGCACAGAGCTGATTCCACGGCCCCGTATCCGAGCCGCGCATTTCGAGAAATTGCTTAAGGCGGACTTCCGGGAATATGGTCGAGAGATGATCTTCAAAATCACTGAGTGTAGGTTTCTCGCCCGGTAATATATCCAATTTACCGTCGAGAAAATCTCTGAAACTTTTGCCCGATGCGTCGAGGTAATCCTCGCCGCGGTGCACGAAATACATGGGCACATCCAGGGCATAATCTACATATTGTTCAAACCCGAAACCTTGCTCGAATGCAAATGGCAACATGCCCGTACGGTCCGGATCTGTATCCAGCCAGATACGCGAACGATAAGATTTATAACCGTTCGGTGCACCATCCGTAAACGGTGAATTAGCGAACAGAGCTGTAGTGATAGGTTGTAAAGCTAATCCAACTCGCATTTTTTTGACCATGTCAGCTTCTGAGGCAAAGTCTAAATTGACCTGAACTGTGCAGGTCCTAAACATCATTTCTAATCCGTGGGTGCCAACCTTGGGCATGTATTCGCGCATAATCTTATAGCGCCCTTTGGGCATGATAGGTACATCTTCTAATTTTGTATCAGGGCGAAAGCCGAGAGATAAAAAGCCCGCGCCAATACGGTCTGCGACGTCTTTAACTTCGCGTAAATGCCTGCTCACTTCACCACAGGTTTGATGGATATTATCCAGAGGTGCACCAGAAAGCTCAAATTGACCGCCTGGTTCTAATGAAACGGATGCCCCGTCCCGTTTCAGCGCTATGAGATATCCGTTTTCAACCACCTCACTCCAACCATATTTTTTAAGCCCTTCAAGCATGGCAAATATACCTGCATCACCATCATAGGGAAGAGGTTTTAGGGTCTCTAGATTATAACCAATTTTTTCGTGCTCTGTACCGATAAGCCACTCGGACTTGGGTTTACACCCGACCGCAATCCAGTTAATCATTTCTGATTTATGCTCTATCGGCGGTTCTAATTTGTCAGACATACAAGCTCTCCTCTAGGTCATTTGATGTAGAGGCTCGAGAACATAACTTCAAGGGTCTCGCGTAATTGTGATGTTGATAAATAAAAAAACCGGGCAATCAATTGCCCGGTTTTTTCACTATTTATACTGAGAACTAAACGCCTGAAATAAACTATTCTGTTTTGGCTTCAGCTTTTTTAATCCCTTTGCGGAACTCTTTATCAAACCGCGGGATATACTTTTCACATTTCTCGTTATTAAGGGTAAATTTACCGTCAAGGAACTCACTCTTGTATGCGCGGCGAATATCATCACGGCAATTTTGCCATTCGATATTAGCTTCGAAAATACAACGTTTTGTCAAATTGGATTTTTCACCTGCAATAAAGCCCATCCATTTTCTAGCATTGCTAGCCTCCCTTGAAGAGGACGGTACATTGTCAAAGGCTGCAGCGGCCGCCTTACGCTTGGTCGACCAAGCCAGGTTTTTTTCATTTGCAGCAGTATAAGGACATTTAGGCCTAACTTCCGTCGCCGCATCATCATAGCGACAAGACGCGATTAACATCCAAGACTTACCTTGGTCATAACCAAGTTGCATGGCTTTTTTGAAAGCAGTTTCAGCTTTACCGCACTTATTTTCTTTATACAAAGCTTCGCCTAAATCCGCATAAAGTTTGGCTTTATTTGCGGTCTTCGCAGCTTTTTCCAGCGCTGGAATAGCTAATTTATATTCACGCGCCTGACGGAATAAATCTGACAATTGTACTAATTTTGTAGGGGTTTCTTTAATCGTACCAGCGTTGAGTTCACGCTCAAGTATTTTGGCGGCCTGATACGGCATATCATAATAACCATAAT
>JAJFFM010000076.1 GCA_021776675.1 Robiginitomaculum sp. | reverse complement strand
TGATACAGAGCTGCGTAACCGTACTGGTCTGCCCGTTTCATTGGCTGATGATCCGCTTACATGTGTTGTGCGTGGTTCTGGTATTGTTGTTGAAAATTTGGGTAAGTGGAAAAATATACTGTCCACAGGATATTAAAATTCCCCGGACAATATTTTATAGGTCTTAATGTCAGGAAGAGGATATGAGCAATAGCGGGTACCATCGTCCGCATCGCCGCCGAAACTTTCGGCGTGGCCTTGCTATATCACTCATTTTAATTTGCATTATTATGTTGCTTGCGGATCGCCAGCAAAAATCGATGCTGGCCTCTGGACGATTAACTACTGATGATGCCAGCTCGAAAATCATGGGTTTTATTGCGACACCTATTCGCGGTACAGAGGCACTCTTTGATAATGCAGAAAATAGAATAAATGCTTTTGAAGATAATATATCCCTCAGAGCAGAGGTGGCCAGACTGCAAGATTTTGAGAATAAAGTTCTCGATATGGAAATGCGAGTTAAACGCTTTGAGGACATGTTGGCAATTAATAGTTCATCTGATTTACCAGATACAAAAATCATTGCCAGAGCCATAAGTGAAAGTAAGGGCCCATTTGTACATTCCGCATTGCTAAATGTTGGACGTAACAAAACCGTAAAGCTTGGTGATGCAGTTATGACAACGGATGGGTTGTACGGACATGTAATAAGTTCCGGTTCGGTTTCGTCGCGTGTGCTTTTACTCAACGATCTCAGCAGCCGCATATCTGTGATGTCGCAACGTTCCTTGGCAAGAGCCATTTTAGTTGGCAATAATACAGATAGCCCAAAACTAAATTATGTTTCCGATGGAGCTGATTGGCAGACAGGTGACCGTGTCGTTACTTCGGGGGACGGCGGGGTTTTACCGAGAGGTTTGCAAATCGGTACTATCGTCATGAAGCAAGAAGACAGTTTTTCCGTTGATTTGTTTTATTTGCAGAACCCTGTGGATTGGGTGTGGGTTTACCCGTTTACACCAATATCAGTGCCAGAAGATTTACCACCTAGTGATCAATTTGCCCCCGAAACTTCAATCCAAGAGAATTTACCCCAAGAGAATTTAGGACCGGAAACCGTAATAAAAGAGGTTTCAGAATGATACAAAACAACTCAGTGAGCCAAGTCCAATCATTATCACTGGCTTTTCAAGGACTAGTCATTGGCTTTATTTTGATTTTCCCCTCTTTGTTAAGTGTAGATATAGGTAATCTTCATTTCCGCTTTAGTTTCCTGATTGTCGCAATTATATATTTCTGGCCACGTGCAGCCTCGTATCCTGCGTCATTATTCAGCATATTTTTAATAGGAATTTTCTATGACATGGCCAGTGCAAATACACTTGGTATGTGGGCACTGGCTTTTTTAGTGTTATTTATGGTTTTAGAAACAATGCCTCATGCAAAATATGGATTGGGGCGGACAATGCTCGGCTTTAGTTTGAG
Organism: Robiginitomaculum sp.; assembly: GCA_021776675.1. Classification (GTDB taxonomy): domain Bacteria; phylum Pseudomonadota; class Alphaproteobacteria; order Caulobacterales; family Maricaulaceae; genus Robiginitomaculum_A. Next base: position 6,489 of record JAJFFM010000076.1, on the reverse strand, counting down.
TTTGGGATTATGTTTCTTAATCGTGCTTTTGATCGGCTGGATTTCCTTGGGTAAATTACCTCAAATTGGCACTTTAGTACTAAATGCCATTGCCTCTATTCTGTTTTTCCCAATTATATATTGGGTTCACAGCATATTCACTACCATTCGTGGCCCATCAAGTGTTGTGAGTTTTCGGGAATGAAAAAACATGATGAAATAGTCAATATGATGAATAGGCGTTCTATTCTGCTAGGGTTTGGCGGCTTAAGCATTTTTTCTGTATTGGCATCTAGGCTATATTATTTACAGGTGACAAGAGCAGAAAATTACAAAGTTTTGTCCGATAAGAACCGATTTAACTTCAATACAGTTATGCCAGAACGCGGACAAATATTAGATAGGTTTGGTATAGCACTTGCTACGAATAAGCAAGATTTTCGCTTGGTTTTAGTGCCCGAACGCGTCAATGATATTGATACGGCCCTGGAGCGTATCCACCGGATATTACCGTTAAGTGAGCCTAAGAAGAAGCGTATTAAAACTGATATTAATAGGAAAGCAAAATTCATTCCTGTGCTTATAGACGAGCATATTGAGTGGCCCGTTTTTTCAAGACTTAACATTAACCTACCTGATTTACCTGGTGTAATTCCTATTGAAGGTAAGGGGCGGTTTTATCCGCACGGCGGAATATTTACCCATGTACTTGGCTATGTTGGTAAACCTAACCCTGCGGCTTTACTAAAAGAAAAAGATACTTTGCTGCGCCAACCAACATTTCGGATGGGAAAAACGGGTATTGAACAAAGCCATGATGTAGAATTACGTGGTCGCGCTGGCCTTAAAAAAGTCGAAGTGAATGCAGTTGGCCGTACGGTTCGTGAGTGGGATGATGAAAAAATCCCTGCTGTTGCTGGTAATGATGTCTGGCTTACCTTGGACAGCGAATTACAATCCTATACGGCCTCTTTGTTCGGTGAAGAAAGCGGTGGGGCGGCGGTTATAGACGTGACTACGGGTGAGCTACGTACATTGCTCTCTATGCCGACTTTTGACGGCAATCAATTTGTGCTCGGCCTTTCAAATAAACAATTTAAAGCACTAGATTCAGATCCTCGCCGTCCTCAATTTAACAAAGTTATAGGCGGCGGTTATCCGCCTGCATCGACCTTTAAAATGTCCGTCATGCTAGCCGCACTCGAGCACAAAATTATTAAGCCAACTGATAAAATCTTGTGCACTGGAAAAGTACATCTTGGTAATCGTGATTTTCATTGCTGGAAGCGCAGGGGGCACGGCCTAATGAGTATGCACAATGCTCTTAAACAATCTTGTGATGTATATTTTTATGAAATTATCCAAAGACTTGGTATGGATAAGGTCAAACCATTTGCTGAAAAACTAGGGCTGGGTCAAAAATATCAGCTTGGACTAGGCGGTCAGGCAAAAGGTGTTGTTCCTGATCAGCAATGGAAACAAGATAAGCTTGGTAGAGCTTGGCGTACAGGTGATGCGTTAAATGCTTCAATCGGGCAGGGGTTTGTTCTTAGCACACCTTTACAGCTTGCCGTTATGGCAGCACGTATTGCCAATGGAGAAAATGCAATTTCTCCTTTTATCGTTGTCGGAGGTGAAACCCTGACACCTGAGCCTCTTGGTATCAATCCAGAACATTTATTATTTGTGCAAAAAGCTATGCATGCTGTCTGTGAGGTTCCGGGTGGTACGGCCTATAAGCCAGGTGGATTAGGTATATCCGGCATTGAAATGGCGGGAAAAACGGGGACGGGGCAGGTCCGTGGCATTTCTGCGGCTGAACGACTTACAGGTGTTCTAAATAACAAAGTTTTACCGTGGAAATTACGGGATCATTCTATTTTCGTAGGGTATGCCCCTTATGAAAATCCACGGTTTGCGGCTTGCATATTGGTTGAACACGGCGGTTCAGGTGCAAAACTTGCCGCCAATATTTGCCGCAAAGTCCTAGGCCGTGCATTGGAACGCGACGGAATTACTGGTGATGTGGAACCGGTTATGGTGGACGATAACTAATGTCAAACCATGCGCACAACAGAACCCTTTTCGGTAAATTAGCAGACATAAATTGGTTGTTACCCGTCTTGATTTTGCTTGTCGGCCTCATTGGTGTGGCGACCATTTACTCGGCTACGGGTGGGAATTGGAATATGGGTGCCAAGCAGCATTTTGTACGCTTGCTGGTCGGTATGCTGTTTATGTTATTGATTGCTTTAACGGATATTCGGATTTGGTATACCATGGCATATCCGGGGTTTGTTCTTGCATTAGGTTTGCTCATAGGGGTCGAGCTAGTTGGTGTTTCAGTCAATGGCGCCCAGCGCTGGCTTGATTTGGGCTTTGTTCGCATCCAGCCGTCTGAATTGATGAAGCTTGCAGCCGTATTGGCCTTGGCTCGGTTCTATCACGATTTACCCCATTGGCGCGTTTCCAAACCCATTGGAATTCTTGGTGCATTGATTATAATTTTTATTCCTGTGGCGTTGATATTACACCAACCGGATCTGGGAACCAGTATCATGTTGGCAATTACAGGAATTACAATGATCTTTCTGGCGGGCATTAATTGGCGCGTGATCATAAGTTCTATGACACTGGCAGCTATTGCTATACCGTTGTTTTTTGTTTTTGGCTTGAGGGACTATCAGCGGGCGCGTATTTTAACTTTTCTAGATCCGGAGCGAGACCCGACTGGCGCAAGCTACCATATTATCCAGTCTAAAATCGCTTTGGGTAGCGGCGGTGTTAGCGGTAAAGGTTACATGCAAGGTACGCAGGCTTCGCTTAAATATGTACCGGAAAACCGTACTGATTTTATCTTTACGGTTATCGGTGAAGAATTTGGGCTGATTGGCGGGCTCAGTACTATGGTATTGTATATATTGGTTATTGGAATTTGTTTTTGGCTAGCGGGTAAAATAAAGCAAATGTTTTCCCGACTACTTATTATGGGATTGGCGGTTACTTTTTCTCTATATGTGTTAATTAACTTGGCTATGGTTATGGGCTTAGCGCCGGTTGTTGGTGTGCCATTACCGTTAATATCTTATGGTGGTACTGTCATGATGACGGTGCTTACTGGGTTCGGAGTAATTTTGTCAGCTCACTTGTATAGGGAAACAGAACTTCCGCGTGGTTCCGGGTTGTTGTTATAAATAAGGTATAAAATGAAATATTTTTCCCTAGCACTATTTTCAATCTTCTTGGTAACCGCATGTGCCACATTACCGAATGAAACAAATAACCCGCAAAAGGCTGCCCAGACAGCCGCCCCGAAAATTGATGAGCCAATCGTCATTATGGTAGGTATAGACGGCCTGCGTTGGGACGCACTCGACCATTATGATGCGCCTACACTAGAAACGCTAGCCGCAGATGGTGTTAGAGTGGCCTCCATGACACCTGTTATGCCGTCGAAAACTTTTGTCAATTTTTATGCTTTGGCAACAGGGCTTTATGCTGATAGCACTGGGATTACAGGTAACCTGCCATATTCAAAAGAGTTTGACGCAGTTATGGGCCGTACCATGCACGGTGAGAGCCGTTGGTGGGGTGGGGAGCCGATCTGGGTAACTGCTGAGAAACAAGGTATCAAAACTGCCGCTATGTTTTGGCTTGGCTCAGAAGCTGAAATCAAAGGTGTACGTCCCAACCACTGGATGCCCTATGAGCATAATTTGCCACATAAAGACCGAGTTGACAAAGTCCTTGAATGGTTAACTTTGCCCGAAGCCGAGCGACCACGCTTGCTCACAATTTACTTTTCTGACGTTGATTCTGCTGGACATAGATACGGTCCAGAAATGACTGAAGTTGGTAATGCAGTAAAAAAGGTTGATAATAGCTTGGCTGATTTGCGGGCAGGAATAGAGAAACTTGGTCTTACGGACCGTGTAAACCTAATTGTCGTTTCCGACCACGGCATGACAAAAATTGATCCTGAGTTTATGGTTTATCTTGATGATTATACCGATATGGACAAGCTATTTGTGCCGTCATTTCACTCACAAGCCGGAGCACACTCGGATCCATTTGTACATATCTATGTTAAAAATGCTGCCGATATAGATAAGGTCTATAACAAATTAAAAGGCGCACATAAGGGCATGCAGGTGTATAAACGAGCTGACATTCCTGCTGAATGGCACTTGAACAATGAAGACAGAACGGGCGATATTTTTGCAGTGGCAGACGAAGGCGGTATGATATTTGCGCGTAGCCTGACATCTACTTATAAATACCCGGCTATTGGCATGCACGGTTATGACCGTTTTGCACAAGATATGCAGGCAACATTTATAGCCGCTGGTCCAAATTTTAAAAAAGGCGTAATGGCAAAAGCAATTGAAAATGTCGAAGTTTACGGCATTATTGCCCGTGCTTTAGGTATTGAACCTGTGAAAACAGATGGAAATATTGAGAGGGTAGAATATTTTATGGTGCCATAAGGATAGAGCCTTACATGCAAAGATCAGTTTAGGCTTGCATCATTTCCAAGACCTGTTTCTTTTTACGCTCAGGTCTGATGTTGGACATATAGGCCCAGCCACCAACGAATACACTCGTTATAGAAGAACTTACGGCCCAAGCCATCTCACGTAAATTGCTATTGGCTAACCAACCCGGTACATCTCCGCCTCTTTCCGTTGAGAATGGGATGAGGCCTCTAAATAGGTCTATGGTTTCAGAGCCCATAGCGTATTTTACGCCTTCACTCAGGAGAATTAATACGATTATACCCTTTGCCAAAAAGCCAAAAATATTCTCAACTCTGCTGCGCTGCGCTCCAAGCAACCGAAATATAGTAGCGATTAGCCGTGCCACAGTCCAAATCGTAGCTAAGTTTAAAAGTAAATTGAAATCCTGCGCTATTTTAGTTTCGGCAATTGTTTTCATGATAAAATCGGGTAGGGGAATATGCGCTACGATGTCTACTAGATTAGGCAAAAAATCTACACCTGCCCGACCAGCATTAGCGACAACAGAAGATATGTTTTCAACAATGCCGAAGTTTTCTAAGATAACGGCAATACCGCATATCGCAGCAATCCATTCAATAGTTTTTACAACATTGCGGGAAGTATTGCGTATTGGCCTGTTGTATTTTTCTGTCATAATTTTCAAAATAAGTTGAAAATGCCCCATGTCAAACTTTTAATTTTCCAAATACCTTACATGTGCCTTTCTAAAATGTGGTTTTTTGTCCTTCTTGATGCTTTGTAAACTCACAAATGTGTGTTTATTTCAATTAAAACTTAATGATAGACTAGAACTATATATACGCTTGAAATGGAGAGAGCAGAACATGGAATTCTGACTTAATTATTTTTGGCATAGAGATACGGAGAAAAATTATGAGTAAATTGCTTGAACGCGCTGTGTTGGCGGGAGGATGTTTTTGGGGTATGCAGGATTTAATCCGCAACCAAAAAGGAGTGATTAACACTAGGGTTGGGTATACGGGCGGAGATGTCGCCAATGCGACTTACCAAAACCACGGCACACACGCGGAAGCCATTGAGATTGAATTTGATCCGGAGCTTACGACATACCGCGATATACTCGAATTATTCTTCCAAATACATAACCCGACGACAGCAAACAAGCAGGGCGGTGATATTGGCAGCTCTTACAGGTCCGAGATATTTTATACATCCAAGGCACAAAAAGAAGAAGCATTGCGTACAATCAGTGATGTAAACAGTTCTGGAAACTGGCCTGGTGAAGTCGTTACTGCTGTAACAAGTGTAAGCGATTTTTGGGAGGCTGAGCCCGAACATCAAGATTATCTAAGGCAATATCCTGATGGATATACGTGCCATTTTCCGCGTCCTGATTGGAAATTGCCGCGTAAAGAGTAACAATATTTAGCTAACAGATACAGGTTGATTTTTGTTTGCCTCAAGCCATTTTGCGTCGATCAGTTTTGACCCTATCATCATGTCTTCCAATTTGAATGTATCAAATCCGTTATCCTTTTTGTAGGATTTGAATTGATCATAATATTTTTCCTGCTTACCCCTTCGTTTCGTAGCAATGAGCATAGTGTTTTTGGGAGAGTGTTCACTCGCGACAAAATCGATGACATCAACCTTATAACCTTGAGATTGCAGTAGCATCACCCGTGCATTGTCGGTGATAAGGTCAGCCATTTTGTGCAAAAAAAGCCCATTTTGGATAAACTTTGCGAGAACTTTTGAGTTCTTGACTTGTGGTAATACTTCTTTCTGACAACACGGGGCAGATACAATAATACGAGATTTCTTTTCCATACCGATAAGCAGCGCGTCGTCAGTGGCCGTATCACAAGCATGGAGAGAAATAACGGCATCATAGTAGTGTTCCGGCGTGTAGTCTTCGGCAAGAAGGCTATGAAATATCAGCCCGTCAAACCCGCACTTTTTTGCTATTTCATTGCCTTCGATCGTCAGGTTTTCACGCATTTCTACGGCGTCTACGATAGGTGTGACC
>JAJFFM010000075.1 GCA_021776675.1 Robiginitomaculum sp. | reverse complement strand
GTTGCAGGACGGATTGACGGTAAATACGGTGATTTGGTTCGTAAATTATGGGCAGAGTGCGATACGAGACATGTAGAAATCGGCAGTGGTATCGCCAAGCCGACAATGCCTGCACAAGCGGGAACACGCACGCGCCCTTCTACAACTCAGCCTGCTGTGCAAATAGTGCAGGGGTCTGGTTCCGAGTCTCATGAACAAGTTAAACAAGCTGTCCAAAACCAGACCCAAAATCACGCCCAAAAGCATATGCAGAATAAGGGCCGCTTCACATTTGAAAACTTTGTGGTCGGTGGGCCAAATGAGCTCGCCTTTGCGGTTGCACGGCGCGTTGCCAATTCTTTGGATAGTCAATATAATCCTATCGTTATTCACGGCCCGCACGGCATGGGTAAAACCCATTTGTTGTATGCGGCCAAAGCCGAAGCGGCCAAAAAAGATCCATCTCGGCGTGTGCGGCTTATTTCCGCCGAAGATTTTGTCGCTACATTTGTGCAGTCCGTTCGCGCACAAGGGCGTTCAGAAATTGACGCTTTTAAATCCAGCTTACGCGATGTTGATTTGCTTATAATAGATGATGCGCATTTCATTGCTGATAAGCCCGGTTCCCAAGAAGAATTGATGCACACACTGATATCTTTGGTGGATAGCGGCAAACAAATTCTATTGGCAAGTGATCGACATCCGCAAGCTATCCATAAAGCCAGTGACCGGCTTAAATCATATCTGTGTGGTGGATTGTTGTGCGATATTGGTGCGGCTGATTATGAGCTTCGCTTACGTATTTTGGACCGCTTGATTGAACGCCGCCGTGCTGGTGGATATCCGGCATTGGCTATGCCGCCTGATGCACGCGATCATTTGGCTGCGCGCATCAATGCGACACCGCGCGATCTTGAGGGTGCTTTTAATCAAGTTGTGGCAAGGCTCGAATTTCTAGGCAAACCGCTGACGCTGGAAAGCATACAAGAAGCATTGGCGCATTCTCGTTATACGGGTCAAGCCCGGCCAACGGTAGATAAAATCCAAAAGGCGACAGCCAAACAATTTGGTATCAGTATGGAAGAAATGCTGTCTAAACGCCGGGCGCGTGCGATCGCTCGCCCGCGTCAAGTGGCTATGTATTTATCGAAAATGCTGACGACCCGTTCCTTGCCCGACATAGGTAGGCGTTTTGGTGGTCGCGACCATACAACGGTAATTCATGCTGTTAAACGCATTGATCAATTGCGTGCAGAAGACAGCGGGCTCAACACAAATATCGAAGCATTACTAGAAACATTTAATATCTAGCTTTTTGTGCGTGACAAACCGATTTTCACCCCTTATCGTTTTTCGATGAAAAGGGAGTGAAGAATGATTAATCTTAAAACTATTTGCGGCAGTGTGTTAGTTGCGGCGCTATCTACGGCATGTTCGGTTAAGCCTGAGAGCCCGTCGGAACAGTTAAATGCTGACACGGTACAATCATCCAACCCCGATGCTATCCCACATGCACAACTTGGGGGTAATGTAACTCCGACAAATTATGCGATAGATTTAACCATTGATCCGCGTGATGATACATTCTCCGGCACAGTGACTATTGATGTTGATATCAAGCAAACAACTTCCAAAATTTGGATGCACGGACAGACCATTACGGCAAATGGTGCCGCCGTGCGTCTGGGTGACGGCACAGAAATTGCTGCTGATTATACCGAAGTGGATATGGCTACTGCCCCATCAGGCGTAGCGTCTCTTAACTTATCCGCACCCGTCGGTCCGGGCGCAGTTACATTGGTTATTCCTTACACCACACCTTATAATACCAAGCTAAACTCTGCCTACAAAGCCGTGCGCGAAGGCGATAGTTATATTGTCACCCAGTTCGAAGCGATTGGCGCGCGCCAAGCCTTCCCGGGTTTTGATGAGCCGCGTTTCAAAGTACCGTTTTCTCTTTCCATCACGGCACCAACACAGGATGTTGTCTATGCCAATACGCCAGAAATTAAAACTGAAGAGATAAAGACTGAAGCTGGTGAAGACGGAATGACCAAACACACATTTGCCAAAACCCGCCCGCTGCCGACTTATTTGTTGGCCTTCGGTGTTGGTCCTTGGGACGTAGTTGAACATGAAGCCTTACCACCTACGGATATCAGAAAGAACGCAGTTCCTCTGCGCGGTATAGCAACGCGCGGCGAAGGCGAAAACATGGAATATGCCCTTAAAAATACTGCGGGCATTCTAGAAACTTTGGAAACCTATTTCGGCATTCCTTACCCTTACGAAAAATTAGATTTAATCGCAGCCCCAGAATATGCATTTGGCGCCATGGAAAACCCCGGTGCCATTGTCTTTACTGAATTCCTATTAATGATGGACGAGAACTCATCCCTCGGTCAGCGCCGTGCATATGCGTCGGTGAATGCTCATGAATTGGCCCATCAATGGTTCGGCGACTTGGTTACACCTGTATGGTGGGAAGATATCTGGCTTAACGAAGCCTTCGCCACATGGATGGGCAATAAAGCCGTGACAACATGGGCACCGGACTATGAATTCGGTGCGCAAACCCTAAAGGGTGCTCTCGGCGTTATGGGTACGGATAGTCTGGCCAGTACGCGTAAAATACGTGAACCTTTGGTGCACACCGAAAATGTTATGGATCAGTTCGACGGCATTACTTACCGTAAAGGCGGCGGCGTTCTGTCTATGTTTGAAAGCTATCTCGGGGAAGAAGATTTCCAAAAGGGCGTACGTTTACACATGAAACGTTTCGAAGACGGCGTTGCCAGTGCGGATGATTTCTTTCAATCACTAGCCGATGGTTCTGGCAATGACAAAGTCGTGCCAGCGCTCAAGAGTTTTGTCGACCAACCTGGTTTGCCTATGGTAACTGGTGCGCTTAATTGCGGCGATAACAAATTAGATTTGAAACAGTCCCGCTACACGCCTTACGGATCCACCATAGAGCAAGGCCAGACATGGAAAATTCCAGTTTGCATTGCTTATGGTGTTAACGGCGCACGCGAGAAAACGTGTGCAATGCTTGAAGATACCCAAACAAGCATATCGCTTAAATCTGAAACTTGTCCCAGCTGGGTGACATTGAATGCAGACGGCGCAGGGTATTACCGCTTCTCGCTCGATAGCGCGGGTTGGGACGGGCTAGTTGGTAATCTGGACAAGCTGAATAAAAGAGAGCTTCTTTCTGTGCTCGACAGTTTCGAAGCAGCTTTTAAGGCTAATAAGATGGAAGCTACGACCTATCTGAACGGTCTTGCAGCGTTTTCAAGCTCCAAGGAATATGATGTAGCCCTTAAAGCAGGCGGTGCGCTTACGGGTATGCAAGAAGACCTTGTGGCGCCATCAGGCCAAGACGCTTTGGCGAAATTTACCCGCGAGTTATATGCGGACCGTTATACGGCCATCAAAGATGCCGATACTATGGAAGCCAACCTTATGGCGCCAACATTGGCGGCGCGTTTAGTCAATATCGGCAATGATACAGAGCTTGCACGCGGACTAGCGGATGCAGGTGCGCGCTATCTGGGACTGGACGGTGATGCTGATAAATCCGCCTTATCCCCTAAAATGCGCGGCCTTGGCCTTAGGGAAACATTTAAAGCTCGTGGCGCAGAAGCAATGCCTGCGCTTACGGCTTTGGCGAAGTCCGGATCACCTGCGGAAAAAGGCGGAGCAGTTGGTGCTTTGGCCTCCACAGATGAACCTGAACTGGTCGCAATGCTGTTAGCGGATGCTTTGTCCAACAAAGAAGCCTTTACCAATCGCCAAGCCGGAACTTTGGTGGGTGGATTTATGGGTAATCCCGTAACCCGTGCAAATACGTGGATTTGGTTCCAAGAAAACTTTGATGTCTATGTTGAGAACCGGGTAGCAGACGTCAGACGCGGCGGTGTGCCGCGTTATGCAGGCGGGTTCTGTAGTACGGAAAGAGCGAGCGAAGCAGAAATATTCTTCAATAGCAAAAAGGATATCATAGCGGGTTATGAGCGTTCACTGGCGCAAACTTTGGAACGTGTTCAATTATGCGCAGCGCTTAGTGATGCGCAAAAGGGCAAATTGACGGATGCTCTTAATCTGCGTTATGCTGATTGAGGGGCCACATGTTGAGGGTATAGCCGTCTTGCAAGGCTCAGATTGATCTTTCTGCTGACCAGGAACCATGTGATAATAGACAGGAAGACTGTAACCGGAAATGATATTGCAAATAGCGGGTAGGGTGTCAGAGACGGCATGACCAATAATGTAATCTGTGCGGCGGGCCAGTTATAAATATATAGGCCTAATGATAAATCCGGCAAGCGAGCGAGGCTCGTCGGTAGGGCTCTTTGGCTTGTCATAGCGAGAAACGCTAAATAGCCCAGTCCTAACTCAGCGCAAATTTCAATAAAGGGTGTCCACGGCAAGAAAATAAATTGCACACCCGCCAGTGTCAAAAAACCGAACGGAATAGCTAAGCTTCGGCTCAAACTATCCTTGAAAGCATACATGCACATGCCGAGTAAATATACCCAGCCAAGCCGCAACCCAAGTAAAGAGTATTTCAGCATTTGATCATGTGACGTACTAGACGGGGCACTAGATGTGGCAATAGGGTTTTGCACACCGTAAACGACAATCGCGGCGTATAGCATTACAAAGCCTAATGTTAGCAGTGCCAATATGCGCCTGTCCCGTAGACCACCAACTAGCCAAAGTGCTGCGGTGGCGATAAAAGCCACCATGCCCCAACGGAAGGTCCAAATTCCGCCTTGGACAACACACATATACAAAGCATTATCGAGCAATCCCGGCGTTAATTCGCTTGGGTTGACGCAGGTTAAAACCTTGATGAGATACTGTATATGCTGGTCAATGCGTGTTTCACCATTTGCAGCTGGCATGCCGAAGAGCGGAAATAAAACCAAAATTACTAGCCCCGTAAACACTGCCAAGGTTGGCAGGTTTCGCAGTGCTCTTGATAGGAGGAATTTTAGGGCAGAACCGTGCCTTTGCAAGCTGCGCAGGGCCAAAAAACCACTCATCATAAAAATGATTTGAATGCCGTACCAGCTTGGATCATAGCCAAACATGTTAAAATATTCTGCATTTTCGGGGCCGCGCGGCATGGTTGATGCGTAGCCAAAGGCAATAAAAGCGATCACCATCATGCGCACAGGGCCAAGCCAAGCAAGGCGTATTTGCTCTTGGTTTTTGTTAACTTTAAATTGGTCTCGCATTTGAAAGGCTATGTTAGTCACTTTGTGCCCGCCCGCAATGGTTGATAAATCAAAGTTGTATATAGTCCAAAACGCTTAATAATCACCTCGGTTTTATACTTAGCAAATCATTACCTTTGTGATGCTGCGCAGGAAATACATGTCCCTGATGTTGCGTTTGGTAAATCACGGTTGCATATTCATATGGGAAGTTTAAGCTAGTCTTGATCGTAAGGAGAACCGACTTGTCACAAGATTTGATGAATTATGACAAAATGACGCAACTGGCCCTGCGGGGTGTTGTTCGTGATGCCATTCGCCGTGTTATCCGTGAGGGTGGTTTGCCTGGTGCGCATCATTTTTACATCACTTTTTTGACACGATTTCCAGGTGTTGAAATTGATGAGAGTTTGTCTAAGAAATACCCAGAGGAAGTCACTATAGTTCTAGAACACCAATATTGGGATTTGAAAGCTCATGACGACAGTTTCGAAGTCACACTGAAATTTGGCGGGGTGCCAAAATATTTGCATGTGCCGTACACAGCTATTTCTAGGTTCCACGATCCCAGCGTTGGGTTTGCTATGCAATTTGACCCGCCTGAAGAAATGGCAGAAACAAACGCGAATGAAGAGCAATCCCAACCAAGGGCGCCTTTGACTTTGGCGAAGTTACATCCCGAACCTTCATCCCAATCCGGAGCTGAGCCAAAATCTAAATCAGAAGCTAAGCCTGCTTCCAAGGCGGTTAAGCCAGTCACTAAATCACTAGCTAAACCCGAAGCTAAGCCAGCATCTAAATCAACTTCTAAACCTAATGGAAAACCAGAAAAAGCGGCCCAAAAAGATACTAAGAAAAAGGCGGCACCGAAAAGTAAGGATGTCCCCATAAAAGAAGATAAAAACAAAGTCGTCAGTCTTGACGCCTTTCGTAAAAAATAACGTCACATTCCCCGTAAAAAATAGAGTACATCATGACAAAGACACGCCCCAAAACTACCCGGACAGAATCCGATAGTTTTGGCAAATTGAAGGTTCCGGCTGATAAATATTATGGTGCCCAAACTGCCCGCTCCCTTATCAATTTTCCTATC
>JAJFFM010000074.1 GCA_021776675.1 Robiginitomaculum sp. | reverse complement strand
TCCTTCTGCACAGGGAAAAACATCCTATCAAAGATGTGCAAAAACTTATACGTATTCGTGGCCCGCAAAGTGTTCTGGAACTTGGGCGTTCTGTTGAGCAAGCTGCAATGCCGAGAAATGTAAAAGATACTAATCTTGTACCAAAAAGGATTAAACCGGTTACCGACAAACCAGTTGAGCCACAATCTACGACAGCTGCTCCAAGACCTAGCACTCAACCTGTGCGGCGTAATAATGACATTGTCCGGCGCCCGGGTGGTGATGATATGGCTAGGCGTTCAGAGACAACAAAGCCAGTGTCGACGAAGCCAGCTACGCCGCCGATTGATAGTGGTGTTCCTATCAATACAGAAGATAAAGCTAATCTTACGGACGCGTTGCAACGTTTGAAAAAATTAAAGTCACGTTGGCAAGAATTTACTTAGTATAAAGAGTTAAAATCTTACTCAGCTAGAAGTCATTAATTATCATATATTTCAGTTGTTCACCCGCTGGCATCTGCTTATAAGGCTTGCCTAAATGCGGATAATATTGTCGGAGCGTAGCGCAGTTCGGTAGCGCACTCGCCTGGGGGGCGAGGGGTCGTAGGTTCAAATCCTATCGCTCCGACCATTGTCCTGTTTAGTATATTGTTATGAGGGGTTATATGTCATCTGTTCCGCAAGAGACTTCCAGTAAAGCAGTGAGCCTTTGGTTGTTTGTCATGGTTATCATGGTTGTCTCCATGGTGCTACTCGGTGGTGCAACACGACTGACCAATGCAGGGTTATCAATAACAGAATGGCGGCCAATAACAGGTGCATTGCCGCCCTTGTCTGATGCGGCTTGGGCGTCTGAATTCGGTAAATATCAACAAATTCCGGAATTTAGCGCTGAACACCCAGGCATGGATTTGGCCGGGTTTAAGTTTATCTATTTTATGGAATGGAGCCATCGGCAGCTTGGGCGGCTAATAGGCTTAGTGTATTTTGTGCCGTTGGTTTTGTTTCTACGGAATAAGAAAATCCCGAGCGGTAAACGTGGACGTTTCGTTGCTATATTACTATTGATAGGCGTGCAGGGGGCTATTGGCTGGTGGATGGTGGCTAGCGGACTTGTGCATGACCGTGTAGATGTCAGCCAATACCGTTTAGCGGTTCATTTGGGTACAGCATTTTTTATTCTGGCATTGCTATTATGGACATGGTTGGACAATCGACAGAACTGGCCGGAGAAGTCATCAGTGGTTAAAATACAAAAACGTACCAGGGTTTTGTTTATTTTGGTGTTTTTGCAGGTTTTGGCAGGCGCATTGGTGGCAGGAACGCATGCAGGGCTGACTTATAACACATGGCCATTGATGGATGGAGGCGTTGTGCCGAGGGGCTATTTAGCGCAAAGTCCGCTATGGATTAACGTGTTTGAAAATATTGCCAATATCCAATTTAACCACCGTATGCTTGGCTATGCAGTGTTTCTAATGGCTATATGGGTATGGGTTAGTGCAAAACGATTGGGTAATATAGCCATGCACCAAGTGCTTGGCTTATTACTAATAGCAATTTTTGCGCAAATCGCATTAGGGGTTATTACTTTGCTCTATGTCGTGCCGCTAAAATTGGCACTGGTTCACCAAGCAGGGGCTATCGTGGTGTTTATGTTAGCCGCATGGACGCTCAGAACTTCGAAATATGGTATTATTGAGGAGTATCCTCTGCAAGATTAACTGCTTTAAGCAATTGTCGTTTAGCATAAACCTTACTGATAAACACAATCCGGTTTTCGTCTTTGTCTACAAGTGCGAGGACTCCATCAGCATAAGCGCCACCACCGTAGTTAGATTTGGTAGATGCTAAATATTTGATATGGTCAAGCCCGCGCACACTTAGGCCATTTTTGATATTGGCCCCAAATTCAAACGTAGTATCGCCTAGGCTCAAAATAGTAAGCCCAGTGCCGTGATCATTCGATATTTCGAAGCCTAGAATTTGGTCTAAATCAAGGTATGTTTTGTTTGTCTGATCGTTGCCAATAATACAGTCGGTAGGCACCACGCCTTCTTTAATAATTTCCTGTTCTATAGCATTACCTTGAACCGTAAGGGTAATTCCAGAAATTTTGTTTCTGCTAGTTTTAGTAAACACTGTATTATCAGTAGGTTCATGAGAATAACAAAAACCTTTTGCATCAATACTCTTGCCAGCATAAATCATCGGCTTAAAATTACCTTCATCATCGGATTCTATAAAGGCTTCGATTTTGTTGTCTTCTGTAATGGCTAAAAATACACCGGGGGCTGCTTCTCTAGCTAGCCCAAAAATATCAATATATTTGCTATTACCAACAGGTTTAGGGTCTCGGCCTTCTATATCTGTGGAGTAAAGGTGCTCTGCGTCGTCCAATAATATAATACGTCCGAGCCAAGGTGCCGCACTGTTTGGCACAAATGACAACTGAGCAACTGAGATATCCAGATCAATAGCGTGGGTAGCGACCATATCTATGGTCGAGAGTTCTGTTGTATTTGTGATGGCAGGGGTATCATTTGATTTGTCTGAACATGCGACCAAGAGGAAGGCCAATAAAGCAGCGGTAAGAAAGAGGTTAAGTTTTTTCATTCTCCACGCATAATTTACATATTTATTGATTGCTAGTGAAAATATGGAAATAATACGCTAGAAGCACAGTATCATTGTAATGCACAACATCTCTTATTATGCGGTAATATAATACCGTAAAACTATATCATTGTTTTTATTACCTAAATCGCTAATAATGCAGAAAGTTGTTGACGGTATTAGTATGCACACATATGAGAGCGCAATATTTCAAAACGGGTGTCATTTTGGCATCTTTTAATCGAGAGAAAACTATGAAAACGACTAAATTTCTCAAGACAGCTGAGGTAGAAAAGCAGTGGATATTGCTCGACGCCGAAAACATCATCACTGGCCGTCTTGCTTCTTATATTGCTTTGCATTTGCGCGGTAAACATCGTCCTGATTACTCGCCACATATTGATTGCGGCGACAATATCATTGTTATCAATGCTGAAAAAGTGGCGTTTACAGGTAAAAAATTGACTGACAAAGTCTATTATCATCACACGCAGCATCCTGGTGGTTTGAAAGAAACAACTGCGGGCAAAATTCTCGGTGGACGTTTCCCAGAGCGCGTTTTGCGCAAAGCCGTTCAGCGTATGTTGCCAAAAGAAAGCCCATTGGCGCGCAAGCAACTTTCTAACTTGCATATCTATGCTGGTACTGAACATCCCCACGCCGCACAAAAGCCGACCGTAATCGATTTTGCTGCAATGAATTCCAAAAACGTCAGAAACAAATAGAGGGTTAAATAATGACCACGGAAAAACAAACATTAGAAGACCTGAAAAGTGTAATGGACGGTGCTGCTGCCGTAACAACCTCCGAAGACGGAACTGTTGCTATTGAAGTCGTACTCCCTGAGCCAAAAATCGACGATCTTGGCCGTGCATATGCAACGGGTAAACGGAAAAACTCAATTGCTCGCGTTTGGATAAAACCAGGTAACGGCAAAATCGTTGTCAATGGTCGCGACCAAGACGTATATTTTGCACGTCCTGTTTTGAGGCTTATTATTCGTCAGCCTTTCGAAGCTGCTGAACGTGTAGACAGCTATGACGTAATGGCCACCGTTAAAGGCGGCGGCTTATCCGGCCAAGCTGGTGCGGTTCGCCACGGTATTTCCAAAGCTTTGACATATTATGAGCCGTCCCTTCGCGCTGCTCTGAAAGCTGGCGGATTTATGACACGCGATAGCCGTGTTGTTGAACGTAAAAAATACGGCCGCAAAAAAGCCCGTAAGAGCTTCCAGTTCTCGAAACGTTAAGCAAAAAAACACTTTCGTTATTTATGAATTGGGTGCTCTTACGAGCACCCTTTTTTATTGGCTGACAGCCAAAAAATGTAAAGGTTAGGATTATGGAGAAATTAAAGACAGCGGTATTAGGAGCCTCGGGATATACGGGCGCAGAAGCTGTGCGCCTGATTATGGGACACCCAAATTTGGATTTAGTTGCGTTAACCGCGCACCGTCATGCGGGCAAAGCCTATGCAGAGGTCTATCCGCATCTTGCTCATCAAGGTTTACCGGACTTACAAAACTGGCAAGATGTGAAATGGGACGAGGTAGACGCCGTATTTGCCTGCTTACCCCACGGGGCCAGTGAGGATACGATTGCTGAAATTGCACAAAAGAGCATTAAAATCATAGACTTATCCGCTGACTTTCGCCTCAAGGATGCGCAAATTTATGAAAAGACATATGGACGTAAACATACTTCACCGGAATTACTGGCCGGTGCTGTTTATGGTCTGACTGAATATGCTCGGGATAATTTAAAAACTGCGTCTCTGGTCGCTTGTCCTGGGT
Organism: Robiginitomaculum sp.; assembly: GCA_021776675.1. GTDB lineage: Bacteria > Pseudomonadota > Alphaproteobacteria > Caulobacterales > Maricaulaceae > Robiginitomaculum_A. The sequence goes on along the minus strand of JAJFFM010000074.1, from coordinate 5,067 downwards.
GTTACCCCACGGCGAGCCTTTTAGCCGTTTTACCCGCTTTGAAACACATCAACACAGATAATATCATCATAGATGCTAAGTCCGGTGTCAGCGGTGCAGGGCGCAAAGAAAGCACAGCCCTAATATATCCTGAAACTGCAGAAGGCGCTCATGCTTATGCTGTTGGTAATCACCGTCACGGGCCGGAAATAGACGAAAAACTAAGTGCTGCGACGGGGCAGAACATTACTGTCAGCTTTACACCACATCTCATTCCTATGAACAGAGGCATGATTGCGACGGTGAATGTTGAGCTTAATGATGGTGTCTTGGTCGACGACCTTCGCACGGTCTATGAAGCACGCTATAAAGACGAAGCTTTCGTACATGTAGAGGCAGAAGGCATTGTACCGCACACACGCCATATTCGTGCGTCAAACCAATGCCGTATCGGTATATTTGCAGACCGCAATCCGAGCCGCGCCGTCATTATATCTGTCATAGATAATTTGACCAAAGGATCATCAGGACAAGCGGTACAAAACCTCAATGGAATGATGGGGTGGGATGAGACACTCGGATTAAACTTGGTGCCTGTATTCCCTTAAAGAGCCCGTAGTTTTAGTCATTTATGGATAATAATAAACCTATTAAGCGCAATGAAAACTTGACGTGTACGTAAATAATTGGGACATAAGTGAAAATAAAAAATAACATTATCAAGGGGAAAATTATGGCTGGAATTCCATCAGAAGGCACTGCACAGTGGTCATCACGTTTCGCATTTATTATGGCGGCGGTTGGCTCTAGCGTCGGGCTTGGCAATCTTTGGCGGTTCTCCGCAGAAGCAGGTTCGAACGGCGGCGGCGCATTCATTTCGATTTACCTAGCCTGTGTAATTTTCATTGGTATTCCTGTTTTAATGAGTGAATACATAATCGGCCGTGCCGGTAATGCAGCCAGTGCTATTCGCAGTGTTGGCGATGTCGCAGGGCGCTCGGGTATTTCAAAACAATGGAGTATTTTAGGCGTCACAGGTATGGTGGCTTCATTCCTAATCGTTAGTTTTTACTGCGTTGTTGCAGCGTGGGTGATAATTTATATCCCTAAATTCCTTGGCGGTAGCTTTACGGGACAAACGGCACAGCAAGTTTCCGATCAATTTATGGAAGTTGTGACGACACCCAAGAAAGTCCTCCTCGCATTTACAGGCTTTGCTTTTTTAACAACATTCCTTGTGGCGCGCGGCGTTAATAAAGGTATCGAATTAGCATCAAAAATTTTGATGCCAATGTTCTTCTTCCTCTTATTTTGCTTAGCTATGTATAGCTTGGCGACTGGCTTTTCTACGCAAGTCATTGTTGACGGCGAAACAAGCAATGGATCGGCTGAGGCTCTCAAATTCCTCTTTGCGCCCGACTTCTCCGTTATCACGCCGCAAATTGCTACTGCCGCTCTTGGGCAAGCGTTTTTCTCTATCGGGCTTGGTAGTGCTATTATGATTACATATGGGTCTTATTTACCAAATTCTATCAGTATTCCTAAATCGGCTATTATTGTCGGGTTAACGGATACTTGTGTTGCTCTTATTGCGGGCCTCGCAATTTTCCCGATTGTGTTCTCACACGGTTTGGATTTCTCAGCCGGTGCAGGAATATTCTTCCAAACTTTGCCTGTTGCATTGTCTAATGCTCCAGGTGGCAATTTCATCGGAGCAGGGTTTTTCTTCTTGGCCATATTTGCGGCCGTAACGTCTTCGATATCATTATTGGAACCGATGGTTGCTTGGTTGATCGAGAAATTAAATATATCCCGTACCACAGCAGCTGCGGGTGCAGGGTTTGTGATGTGGCTACTCGGCTTTGGGTCAATTTACATTAGCGGTTTTATGGATGTGCTCGACGGAGAGTTAACGGGTGCTATTATGTTGCCGCTTACTGGGCTTTTGACAATTTTGTTTGTTGGTTGGCGGATGAAGAAGTCTTTGGTCGAAGAGCAAATGCACGGTGTCTCTAAAGGAATGCAAAACTTCTTGATTATTCTGGTGCGTTTTATTGCGCCAATTTTCGTTTCGATCGTGTTAGTTGTTGGTATAATAAGTACATATTTCACGGATAAAACACCAGCCGAAGTATTCGAATCTAATGGTTTCAAACGTCTTTTAATCTTAATTGTCTTTTTAATTACAATCCTTATTTGGACAAGATTGCAAAACCGCAAAACTTAAAAAACGTACATATATGACATCTTCACTTGTATGGGGTGAAGTCTCATAATATTAACTATTCATAGGTGATATTCATTTAGCTTTCAGCTTAACTGCATTAAGAATATTACTTGCAATAATCACATCGAGCTTTACTCGATTTGGCTCGATAATAGGAAATAAATTATGAATATCATAACCAAACACTTGGTTATAATATCTGTCGCAATAAGTGGCGCTTTGTCAGCGTGTACCACAGTCGATCTGACGCAAGTCGCTGTAAATCAACCCGTAGAAACTAGCCAAGAAGCCGAACAAAATGTAGTAGAGCGTGCTTCTTTTGCATTGACCAGTATGTTCCACGATAAAGGTTGGTGTGATAGTGATCCTACTGAAAAAACTAAAACCGCTACTAATATTTTATTGAACGGTATGGAGCCGGATACTCATAGCAATAAATCTTTTGTGGTGACGCCCGTTACTATGGATCAATTGATAGCTAATATTACGCAAGCAAATCATCAAGTTGAGCAAACCACGAAAGCGGCCGAAATATATTTAGTCGTTGCTGATGATATGGCAGAACTTGATAAAGAATTGTCTCAATTAGAGGCGGCATTATTGTCATCTCGCGAAGCGCAAGCTGGCTTTATGAAAAGCATGGACGCATTAGCTGAGGACAACCCCGGTAGCCACGAAATACTTGAAGATATTTCTAAATCTATAGATAATTTGAAAATTGTTACAGATGCTTATGGGGACCGTATACGTGCACAAATTGCTGCGCGTGCTTCGGGTGCAGGTTCCTAACCCCACAAATTTTGTTCAGGTGGATATACCTCCGCACCCTCATAGCGCAGTCCGTTCGGTATATCTTTTGCTAACAATAGAGGCCCGTCTAGATCAATAACATCGGCTAAACTCTCTAGCATAAGCATAGGTGCCATTGCCAATGATGTTCCCACCATACACCCTGACATAATTGTAAACCCCATGGACTTTGCTTCGCGTATTAATATTAATGCCTCGGTTAAGCCGCCGCATTTATCTAATTTAACATTTACTGCCCTGTAACCAGCATCCCATAATTTTGGTAAATCCGCTCGTGTGTGTAAAGATTCGTCGGCACACAAAATAGGTAAAATATCGTCTGATTTATCAATTTTATCAAAGTCATCTACTTTCAATGGCTGTTCAATCATCAACACCTGCGTACTCGAAAGTGCGGCTCTAAACTCAGTTAACTGTTCAGGTGATAACGCTTCATTGGCATCAATGATCAGTTGTGCATCAGGACGAGCGTCAAGTACTGCCAAACAAGAATGTAGTCCGTCGATTCCATCTATTTTTAACTTTAAAATAGGATATTGTTTCGCCGCTAATGCATCTTTGGCCATAAGTTTTGGGTTATTGATTGATAGGGTAAATGCAGTCGTGCGCGGTCGTGGCTTTGTAATATTGAGCAATTCCCATACAGGCGTCTTTGTTTGTTTGGCTCGTAAATCCCATAATGCACAATCAACGGCATTTCTTGCTGCACCTGCAGACATAAGTGGTTGTAATTCATCAGTCGTTAGTCCCGTCTCAATTTGCTGCGAGATTGTAAAAATTTGAGAGGTTACAGATTCCGGTGTTTCATTGTAACGCGGATAGGGACGGCATTCTCCGTGCCCAGTAAATATGCCGTCGCTAATTTCGACGTGAACGACCTGTATTTCTTGTACACTACCGTGAGCAATGCGAAAGCTGCCTGCGATTGGCCATATTTGCGAGCACACTTTTAATTGATACAATTTATGCCCTTTTCCTTGACCTTTGCGTCAGGATTGGCACGTTAGGACTATGAGTGCAAGAGTGCAAAATAGTCATGAAGCTTACGAGCTTGAAATTTGCCAGGGGCAATTGATAGTCAATGCTTTTGGCCGATGGAATTTGGATACAATAAAATCCATAGATAAAGCTTTGAAAGCTGATTTGAAAGCACTTGGTTATGGCCAAGTCAAAACATCGGGAGAAGGTTACGGTGTTGATGATGACGAATTTGGCGGTGTCATATTTGATTTCAAAGATTTGACACGGATTGATACGGCAGGTGCATTTAGCCTCGCTCGTACTATAGGATGCCATGATGGGTTGTGCCGGATGTGGCAGGTGCGTAATGCCAATTCAGGACAAAGGTTATTGCTCACAGTTGCTGCAGAAGCTCAGGCTGATATGACTAGGTCACTGCCGAAACCTTGGTATGATACGTTCACAAGGCTTGGTGAGGGTTTCCTAAACGGCATTGCAGAGACCTATAGGACAGTTTCATTTTTCGGACAATTCGTAGTTATCATTTTAAAAATGATGGTACAGCCACAGCGTATACGGTGGAAATCCGTCGTATCCCATATTGAGCGAGTTGGACTAGACGCATTACCGATTGTCGTCTTGTTGAGTTTTTTCATTGGATGTGTACTTGCATTTATGGGTGCTGATTTGCTTGAAGCTTTTGGAGCTAAAGTGTTTGTTGTCGATTTAGTTGGTGTAGCAGTGCTTAGGGAATTTGCCGTTTTGATAACGGCTATCCTGATGGCGGGACGTTCAAATTCGGCATTTACGGCTGAAATCGGCTCTATGAAAATGCGCCAAGAAATTGATGCTATGACGGTTATTGGTCTAGACACAGGGGAAACTCTTGTAGCGCCGCGTGCCTTTGCATGTTTGGTTTCGGCCCCGATTTTAACATTCTTTGCAATGGTTGCCGGTTTGTTAGGTGGTTTAGTGGTGGCTTGGACACAGGGTATTTCACCTATATTATTTACGGCGAGGATTACCGAAGTGGTTTCCATCAATAATCTATGGGTTGGTATGACGAAAGCGCCTGTCTTTGGTTTGGTCAT
>JAJFFM010000073.1 GCA_021776675.1 Robiginitomaculum sp. | reverse complement strand
GCGCAGCAAGGCGTGGGCTCGGGTTCACCGCTATTCCTACATCAACCCACCGCATAATATCAAGGTCTGAACGACTATCTGAATACATTGTGATATGGGCCTGAGCACGGTCAAATTTCGGGTCTTGCTCAAGGTATTCTTGCACCATAACCAGCTTGCCTTTGCCGTAGCAATTCATACCGCCTAATTTACGCGACAATCTATTATCTTTATTATAGGCCATCTTGGTACAGACACGTTCATCAATATCAAGGCGCGCCGCTATGGGATCGACAATAAGATCAACGGCTGCGCTGGCGATAATGATACGGTCACCTGCCGCACGGTGCATTTCGATCATGGCTTTGGCACGCGTTCGTAGGCCTTGGTTAACTTCATTATCTGCAAAATCAGAAGCTAATTTCTCTAAATCTGCACGCGGGCGCCCTGATAGTGTCCAGCGCATCATGTTTTCTTTGACGTGTTCACGCGGGCCAAATTTCAGCATATACAGGCCTTGTGAAAACAAACTACTGGCCAAAAACGGTATCCACTTAAGAGGTTTTCCGCGCAATGTTCCAACCACAAACCGTCCCCACGTCCCTTTTTTGGTCAAGGTCTCATCAAGATCAAATACGGCGATACGTTGTTGTGTCATGCTTTGTTCAAAGTCCTTTTTGCAAGCCACACGGCTAATATTACGGCTAGTAAATTACCACCAATAGCAGCCCAACCCGGCCCCATTTTGCCAATGAGAGGGCTTAGAGCAAATATCAATACCACGTACAAGACCAATCCGGCCAGCCTTGAAAAAATTGCTTTTCCCGGCTTTCCTGCCGCAAAAAACACGGGATAGAGCGGTGCCCCAACGCCCATTAATGATGCCGCCAATACAAGCAGAATAGATAGGATAATTGCATCATTATATTCTGGCCCGAACACGGTTGGTATCACTGTTGGCCCGACTAAAGCTACGATAGCAGATAAAGCAAGGCCACCCGCGAGCATAATCGCGCCTGCCTTTATGATGATGCGCCATATATGCGCACTTTGACCGCGTACCATCATGCGCGCATATTCAGGGTAAATCACGCGGTCGAGCAACAATACGGCTTCGGAGAGCAAACGTGCGATTTCCTCGGCGACTTTATAGACCGCAGCAAATGCCGGGCCGAATATGGGCATAACCAACAAGAGCGGTAAATGTGTGGTACCCGTAGCCAAAGACGCGTCAATATTGGCCTTCCAGACAAATGGCCACATACCCTTATGACTGGTATTTAACTTCGGCCATTCGCTGAACACAGTTTTAAGCAAGTTTCGGGATTTAAGTTCCATAAGAGCAAGCAGCGGCAAGGATAAATATCCCAAGAGCGAACCAACAAACCACGCAGCCAAAAACCCATACACACCCGCGCCGCTTATGGCTGCGATAATGACCCCAATAAGCCGAAACACAGGCATGACCAAGACCTGCAAGGCCAGCGGTTTAAACTTATCAAACAAACGAAACACGCCCGTCGATACGCCGCCCTGATGCACAAGTATCAACAATGAATAAACCATGCCGAGTTCGGTCAATTGTGCAATATTGACCTTGGTATCAACTATACCGTTTTGTTCTTGGAAGGAGGGTAGCAGTGGTAAGATGGCATCCAGAAACATCAGCCCACCAATGGCTAAGATAAACGCAGCTACGGCACCTACAAAATCCAACGCAATGCAAAACCGTATCAAACGACCCAGCGCATTTGTATCACCGCACTGCACATCATGGGTGCCAAAGCGTATTACTGCTTGCCAGGATTGGAAGGTCGCAACTTCGGCGAAAAATAACATATATCCATGTAAAAATAAGATGATACCCACAGATGCGATAGGCAAAGTTTGCGTGGTTAAGATAAGAGACCCCAAACCAATAATAGCAGCTAATGCTTTGGCGCAAACCATCCATCCGGTATTGGCAACAACACGTCTGCCAACCGTTCCTTTTTCGGCAATTGCCAGATCACAATTTAGGTCTTCACTCACTATATTTTATCCGTATTTCGCTTACCCAAGATATCTGTGACCAAGTTAAGATCAGATGGTTTGTCCACATCTATGGCAGCTTCTGCGAATGGCAGTATAATAGGTTTAGCGTTTATATTCAGTGATTTAGACGCATGTTCGAAAGCAATTTTCAAGGTCAATCCACCCGTGATATATTTAAGCAACATACCAATACCAAGTCTACGCGCTAGCTTAAACGGCTTCTTGCGGTCATGCTGTGCGGCCCGCCAAAACTTGATAGCCTCCAGACCTTTGGGATTAGCAATATAGAACAAGTTACAGCCCGATACATGGCCTGAATTTTGATTGTTGGCTTTAAATTTAAGGTAGGTTCTTTTCACATGGGGATAGGCCGGCTGGATGATATCTTTAAGCGCCAAGCCAAGCGTAAAATCTGCGCCGGATGCAATGCTGTCTCGCAAGAAACTATCGACCATATCAGGTGTCAGCAATGGGTGGTCACAAGTCGTAACCATGAACGGATATGGCAATCCCGCTTCTGCGGCGACCACTACACTACTGGCTGGCCCGTCTTCGGACGGTGATTGGTTTAAGCTCGCATCAATTAACGTCTTATCCAGCCCGCTTACCCAATACGGTTTTGAAAGACCGCCGCTTGCGTCTAATGCAGCCAGTACATATTCGCACATGGGCTTGCCCAAAATTGGCAGTAAAGCTTTCCACTCCACACCTGCATCCACAAGCAAAGGATCTACCACCCTCTCCCCATCTTTGCTGGCTCGTTGCCCAGCCAAAATAAGAACACTTACTTGCTTATTCATAAAATAGGCTTCTCATACATGCGGTAGGTTTTGTAGGGCACGCCCATAGCCTGTTCGATAATGCGGATCATGCTTTTATTGTCTTCTAATATCCAACTCATTTCCACGTGGGTGAAGCCACGCTTACGGCCCATTTCAAAAGCCTTCTCGCTGAGGAATGCCGCCATAGCTAATCCGCTACGCTTGCGTTGGAACTCCCTACGGATACCCATGAGCGGAATACGCGCGGTCTTTAGGCCCTTAATCTTTAAGCGGTATAAAAGCTTAGCCCACCCAAATGGAGCCAATTTCCCGTCCAGACCCTCAATAGCCTCATTAATATTTGGCACCATGAGAATAAAGGCTGCAGGCTCGCCCTTATATTCACACACCCAAAAGAAATCAGGAATGATAATTGGTTTAAGTTCACTCGCCATATGCTTAATCTGGACATCAGAAAACGGTACAAAGCCCCAATTATCCGACCATGCATCATTAAAAATATTCATTGCCATCTGAACTTCGTCCAAAAACTTGGACTTATTCATAGGACGCACAGTTATATCCGGGTCTTTTTCAATGTATTCAGTCATCGTGGTGACGATTTTAGGACGCGGATAACCTTCATGCATATTGGTCCAATAAGCATGCATATCTATGGCCTTGGTGAAACCCATATCCTCAATGGTTGTCTGGTAATCAGGACGTCCATATGGCATCATCAATACGGGCGGCGTATCGAACCCGTTAATCAGCAGCCCGACCTCTTCGTTAATGCTAAAGCTGAGTGGGCCAACAATTCTTGTCATACCGCGCCTTTTTAACCATCCCTCAGCAACCGCCATAAGGGCTTTTGCAATTTCGGGATCTTCTTGTGTGTCCAGAAACCCAAAATGGCCGGTCTCATCATTATAAATTTTCAAATGATGCGGGTTTAATATGGCAGCAATTCGCCCAACGGCCTCTTCGTCTTTAAAAGCCAAAAACAACTGTGTTTCAAGACCGTCCAACGCAGGGTTTTTCTTGGGGTCAATTTGGTGCGCCCGTTCAAACCGCAAAGGCGCACGCCAATGGGGTTCGCCACGATACAAATCATATGGTAGGTTTAAAAACTGTTTCAGCCCGGATTTATCCGTGACCGGAACAACAGTAATCTCTGTGGATTGCCCCGAAATTTTTCCCAAAACACTCAACGCCGCCTCACTTATTCTTTATTGGCGGCTTTCTCCAACTTACGTGCCGCTTTTGCAGCCTTCTTTTGCTTTTTTAAGTCGACAAGTTCAAGGGTTATGTTGGTGCCTCCCATGACTAATTCAAAAGCACTATCTGAAAATTTTGGAAACTTTAAGGCTTTAATCTTGGGATTATTAGACAGAGCAAAGGGCTCGCGCGGCACTTTTATCACATTTTTCTTAAGCTTACGGTTCCCGTCGCGGTCATGATAGCCAGCGGCCGCATACCGCCCGAGCATATCTGTCGTCATACAAATTGTTATCTGACCATCAACCGCAGGCACACGCACACGGCGCACCCTGCCTTTTTTGGACAAGAAATGTTCCGGGTCATTGTAAAGCTCCAAAGTCAAAATACCCTCGCTGGTAAGCCCTATCACAGTTATGCGCACCTGATTAGCGGCGGGGTCACAAATATCAGGTGTTTCATACTGGTAAATTTCCAAATCAGGGTGACTTCTTATGTGTTCAGAATGATCATCTGAGCCAGC
>JAJFFM010000072.1 GCA_021776675.1 Robiginitomaculum sp. | reverse complement strand
TGCTGACAGAAATTCAGGCTTTAGTTGCCCCCGCCGCATTTGGTACGCCGCGCCGCGCCGTCGTTGGTTGGGACGGCGGACGTCTCGCAATGGTGCTGGCCGTGTTAGAGGCGCGGTGTGGTGTCAGCTTTGGCGGCAAAGATGTATATTTAAATGTTGCCGGTGGTCTAAAGATCGCAGAACCCGCAGCAGACCTGGCCGTCGCGGCCGCTTTGGCATCGTCCATATTTGATAAACCGCTACCAGCCGATTGCGTTGTCTTCGGTGAAATTAGTTTGTCCGGAGATGTCCGCCAAGCTTCACGTAGCGACGCGCGGCTTAAAGAAGCAGCTAAGCTTGGGTTCAAACGCGCTATTGCACCTGAAAACAAAACGGATGAGGACGAGGGCCAGTCCGCTCAACTGCCAATTCTTGAAATCAGTACTTTGCCAGACTTGATTACCCGTGTAGAAGCCTTATAAATTGTTTACTATGGGTGATGATTCTATTTATTTGCCCGATAATGCTTACAATGGGATAGGATATGGAAGTCGCAGGCACAGCATTCGGAAGTTTTGACATTGCCGTCTTAGTTATTCTTGGCATCTCAGGACTATTAGCTTTTTCTCGCGGTATTTCGCGCGAAATTATTTCTATAATTGCATTAACGGTTGGAATGGTTGGTGCGTTATTTTTGTTTGGCCGTTACCAAATTAATGTGCAAAGCTTCATTAAACCGGCATGGCTCGCAGACAGTTTCCTCCTGCTTGGAGTTTTCGGAGTTCTCTATTTATCACTAAGTTTTTTAATGCGCGGATGGGCCAAAGCAATCCGCGGCCACAGGCCGATACTTCTTGATCGGTTTTTGGGTTTAGGTTTTGGTGTCATTCGCGGAATAGTCCTGGTCTCTTTGTTCGTACTTGTAATATCAAACCTAGCCAAAGACGGCGAACCAGCCGATTGGATTGGCCAAGCTAAAACATACCCTATTTTACGTAAAACTTCTGATATATTGGTCAATTTACCATTTGCCAAAGCCAAAGAAGTTGCTGACGATATAAAGACCAAGGGGAAAAAATCAGATTAGCGTCCCAAGATTTAAACTGAAATACTGCCAAATAAACAACGCAGACAATAAATACAGACAAATAATAATGTAGAACAACAGAAAGTTTTCTAAATGTCTACTCACATAACGCCCAAAGATTTAAACATGTCTCCCAAAATTCGCGAAGAATGCGGCGTTTTCGGTATTTACGGGGTAGAAGATGCCGCCGCTTTAACGGCGCTGGGTCTTCACGCACTCCAACACCGCGGTCAAGAAGCTTGCGGTATTGCAAGTTTTGATGGTAAATTCCACTTGGAAAAACACCTTGGTTTAGTAGGGGAAAACTTCACTGGCAAAGACTTACGCCAACGTCTACCAGGCCATGTTGCCATTGGTCATAACCGATATTCAACGGCGGGCAAAACTCTGCTGCGCAACACCCAACCATTGTTTGCTGAAATGGCCAGCGGTGGTTTGACTATTGCTCATAATGGTCATTTAACCAACGCCTATTTATTGCGAGAACAGCTTGTTCACGACGGTGCAATCTTCCAATCCACCAGCGACACTGAAGTCGTCTTGCATTTGGTATCCCGATCGCGGCGCACCTCATTTATTGACCGCTTTATTGACGCACTTCGCCAAATTGACGGCGGGTTTGCATTTGTCGGCGTCACCAACAAAAAACTAATTGGAGCACGCGACAGGCTCGGCATACGTCCGCTTGTAATCGGTAAAAAGGGTGATGCTTATATTTTGGCGTCCGAAACCTGTGCGCTTGATATTATTGATGCAGAACTAGTTCGCGAATTGGAACCTGGTGAAGTTGTTGTCATTACCAAGGACGGCATCGAATTTATCCGTGCTTTCCCAAAAATTCCAAAACGTCCCTGTGTGTTTGAATTTGTATATTTTGCCCGTCCTGACAGTATCGTCGGTGGCCAAAGCGTTTATGAAGTCCGCAAGCGTATGGGCGAACGTCTCGCCGAGGAATGCCCCGCAGATGTGGACCTTATTATTCCGGTTCCTGATAGCGGCGTCCCCGCTGCACTTGGTTTTGCACAAGCCAGTAATATTCCGTTTGAGCTCGGTATTATCCGTAACCATTATGTGGGCCGTACCTTTATCCAACCCACCCAAGCGATCCGCGATATTGGCGTACGCCTCAAACATTCTGCCAATCGGAGCCTAATTGAGGGCAAAAAAGTCCTATTGGTTGATGACAGTATTGTTCGAGGAACAACCTCGAGCAAAATCGTCCGTATGATCAGGGACGCAGGTGCCGCCGAAGTTCATTTCCGTTCCGCTTCACCTGAAATCCGCCATCCAGATTTCTACGGCGTCGATATGCCGAGCACGGATAAATTATTGGCGGCCAATTACGATCTTGAAGGTATGCGCGACTTGCTCGGAGCAGACAGCCTCGGCTTTCTATCCATCGAAGGGCTTTACGGCGCTCTTGGGGGGTTATCCCGCAATGAAGAATATCCACAATTTTCAGACCACTGTTTTACCGGAGATTACCCGACCTCATTGGTGGACAATGAACGTAAAAACTCCGGCGAAAATTCGCAACTTTCATTCCTAGTCGACGTAGCATAAATGAAGACGTAGCTTAAATGAAGACTGGGCTTAAACCATGACAGACAAACCATCACAAACCACTCGTCCTTTAGCAGGGCGCGTTACACTGGTCACGGGC
>JAJFFM010000071.1 GCA_021776675.1 Robiginitomaculum sp. | reverse complement strand
AAGGCACCACGTTCGCGCATTTCGGCGAACAGCTCAGCATTTTGTCTAGGATATACATGATCTACCCCGCCGCCGAGAACACCAACCGTACCTGTGTCTAATGCGCCTGCATGTGCCTGCGCATCAATACCGCGTGCAAGGCCCGAGACAATGGTAAAGCCTTCTTCGCCCAGTTCATTGGCAATTTGTCTGGCGAACCGCAGGCCAATAGCTGAGGCATTACGTGAGCCAATAATAGCGACACAGGGTTGATGCAAAAGATCCACATTGCCCAGAACACTAATAACGGGCGGGGTCGGGTTCACGGCTTTTAAATATTTGGGGTAATCTGACTCGCACGCACATAACAAGCGCACTCCAAGTTCATCATTGGCGTGCATTTCGCGCTCAATATCTTCGAGCGGCGGTATGACCATTTTGGCTTTGCGCGAAGCTCGAGCGGCCAGTTGTGGGAGCGCGTAAAGCGCATTCCCCGCATTGCCGTAACGTTTCAAAAGACTGCTGAAAGCTACAGGGCCGACCGTGGTCGTGCGAATGAGGCGGAGCCAGTCGCGGCGCTCTGCGAAAGACAGTTCCGCTGCATTTTTTCGGTCGTTCACTCTTATTTGCCGCTTTTGTGGGCGCCGAGTTTAGGCTCGGTTTTTGCCAATATGCGGCCGATATTTTCACTGTGGCGCAGGATAATAATGGCGCCGAGGACTGCGCACAGCACCGCGATTTTAGGGTAGCCCATAAAGTAGGCGGCAATAGGGACGGCAATGGATGTAATAATGCCCGATAAGGAAACAATGCGGGTCAACAAGGCAGAAGCTATCCAAATAGCCGCCGCAATAAGGCCAATGCCCCATGATACGGCAAGCAAAACCCCGAAATATGTGGCAACACCTTTGCCGCCTTTAAACTTGAGCCAGACCGGATAACAATGCCCAAATAATGCGGCTCCACCAGCAATGAGCGAAGGGATAAACCCGAAAAAATGTGCGGCTAATAGCGCAGCGGCGGCGGCTTTGCCTATGTCGAGTAACAGTGTAAATATAGCTAATTTCTTACTGCCCGTACGCAGAACATTGGTCGCACCAATATTGCCTGAACCGATATTGCGGATATCTCCGTGGCCTGCAAAATGCGCCATCAACAACCCGAACGGAATAGAGCCAAGAACATAGCCTAATATTAGTGCCAGAATGTTTTCAGTCCCCATCATATTGGCACCATGCCCTTGCGCGCTATGATTGTCAAAAACGATTTTAGCTAAATACGATTTTAGCCAAACACTATTTTAGCTATAGACGACCTTGCCGGCACAAATAGTTGTGATGGCTGCACCTTGCATGAGGCGGCCATCAAATGGTGTGTTACGGGAGTTTGAAAGCAAATTATCTACATCACACATCCACGGCTTGCCCGGGTCGATAAGCACGAGGTCGGCCGGCGCACCAATTTCTAATACGCCTTGGGGCAGTCCCAGCATTTCTGCAGGGGTACAGGTTACGGCTTTTAGGAATGCGATTAAATCAAGCTGTCCATCCGCCACCAATGTCAATCCTGCAGGCAGGAGCATTTCTAGGCCAACCGCTCCAAAGCCTGCTTCTGCAAATGGTCGCCGTTTATCGCCTGCTGGACGCGGGTCATGGGCTGAGACAATGACATCTATGGTGCCATCATTGATAGCTTTGAGCAGAGCTTGGCGGTCTTCTTCGCCGCGCAAGGGCGGGTCGAGCTTGGCGAATGTCCGGTAGTCGCCAATATCCAGCTCGTTTAGTGCTAGATGGTTGATGCTAACCGATGCGCAAACATCCAGACCTTTGGCCTTTGCACGATGTAGGGGCGGCAGGGTTTCGGCGCTGGAGATTAAATCGAGGAGGTAACGTGCGCCTGTAAGCTCTACCAGAGCGATATCCCGCTCGGCCATAATACGTTCACAAGCTGCGGGTGCGGCGGATAGGCCAAGGCGGGCTGAAAAATCGCTTTCGTGGGCTACTGCACCTACGGATAAATTTGGGTCAACCGCGCGGTGGCTTATCAAGGCATTGAAGGCTGATGAATAGGCCATGATACGGCGCATAAGGCCCGTATCGGCGATAGGTGCATCGCCGTTGGAAAACATCACTGCGCCCGCTTCACTCATCAGGCCAAGTTCGGTCATGTCAGTGCAGGCTAGATTTTTGGTCAAGGCCCCCGCCGCATAAACATGCACCGGAGAGGTTTCGCGGGCACGGCGACCTACGAAATCTACCAAAGATATATCGTCGATGACCGGATTGGTTTGCGGCATAACCACCATGGATGTGACACCGCCTGCTGCTGCTGCTCGTCCGGCACTGGCGAGGGTTTCTTTGTGCTCTGCGCCCGGTTCGCCGGTAACCACACGCATGTCGATAAGGCCGGGACAAAGGATCAAACCGTCTGCATTTATGTTTTTAATATCGGGGTTTAAGCCTTCTGCGAATAGGTCTTCGCCAAATGCTGCGATGAGGCCGTCCTCTAGCAGGAGATCACCGATTGTATCCATACCGCTTTTGGGATCAATGAGACGGGCATTACTTATTGCCAGTTTGGATATTAGTTTAGACATCATCACCTCCGCCTTGTGACAATAAGTGCAATATGGCCATGCGCATGGCGACACCCGTTTCCACTTGTCTGGTGATTAAGCTAATGTCCGGATCGTCGGCAATATCTGAACTTATTTCAACGCCTCTATTCATAGGGCCGGGATGCATGACCAGTGCGCCGGGCGCTGCGTAATTAAGCTTGCTCCCATCAAGGCCGTAGAAATGAAAATACTCACGCTTTGATGGGACGAAACTACCACCCATCCGCTCTAATTGTAGTCGCAACATCATGATGACATCACAGCCGGCTAAACCCGTTTTCATATCGTGAAACACTTCAACGCCCCATTGGTCGGCGTCCGGCGGTATCAATGTTGGCGGCCCGATAAGGCGTATTTCTGCACCTAAAATATTGAGGAGCTGCACATTAGAGCGTGCCACGCGTGAGTGCAAAATATCGCCGCAAATAGCAATTCGCAGACCGTCTATGGCACCCAGTCTGGTGCGCAAGGTCAAGGCATCGAGCAAAGCTTGGGTTGGATGCTCGTGGGCGCCGTCGCCTGCATTGATAACAGGGCAAGATACTTTTTGTGACAAAAGAGCAGGTGCACCAGATGCTGAATGACGGATCACCAACAAATCCGGGTTCATAGCGTTTAGTGTGGTCGCCGTGTCCAATAAGGTCTCGCCCTTGGATGCGCTGGACGTGGCCATCGCCATATTGATGACATCTGCACCGAGCCTGCGTCCGGCCAATTCAAAGGATTTTTCTGTGCGAGTTGAGTTTTCGAAAAACAAGTTAATCAGTGTTTTGCCCGCGAGCACATTATTGCGTGTGTCTTTTTGTACGGATAAATCCAGATAAGTTTCACCGAGATCCAAGAGAGAATCAATATCGGGGCGGTGTAAATCCGCTATGCTCAAGAGATGGCGGGTATCTAGCCCGGAGATTGTATGTGCGTTTGACATTTTGCCCTTACAATTTTTGCGGTTCTAATAGCTAGCACTTGGAATGTAAAGCGGCTTGTGTATGGTCAGGTAGAATAGAGGGAGATAGTTATGAAGAAAATTTTGTTGGGATTAATTGGGCTAATCATTATTGTTGTCGGTATTGTCTTGGTGCGCACGGCTTTACTGGGTAAACAAGTTACAAATAATGCGCCTTTGGCCAAGCTTATTGAAGTAGATGCATCCTTAACTGCGCGGCATCTCTCTGAGGCCGTGCAGTTTAAAACGGTCACCATGCAAAACCGCACAGACACTGACTGGCCTTTATTTTTAGAGTTTCAGACTTGGCTTAAAACCACCTATCCCAACTTTTACGGTGTGGTCTCCAGTGAACAAGTTGTCGAATATGCACAGATGAATGTATGGCAGGGCAGCGATGCCAGTTTAGCACCGATTGTGTTTCTGGCCCATCAAGACGTTGTACCTGCGAAGGCAACGGACGCAGCCCAAACTTTATATCCTGGATGGGATTATCCGCCGTTTGACGGCACAATTGCGGGTGGTTTTATTTATGGGCGCGGAACGATCGATGATAAAGGGTCTTTGATTGCCTTATTAGAAGGTGCCGACCGATTGGCGGCAAGTGGATTTAAGCCGAAACGGACACTGATATTTGCATTTGGTCACGATGAAGAAGTTGCGGGTAGTGGTGCGGATGCTATATCCAAGCTGTTGGAAAAGCGGGGTATTAAACCCTATGCCGTAATAGATGAAGGCGGCGCTATTCTGACGGGAATGGCAGGCATACCTGGGCAAGTTGCATCTATTGGTGTGGCAGAAAAAGGCTATTTAACCTTGATACTAACTGCGAAGGCACGCGGTGGGCATTCTTCGACGCCGCCGGATTATACGGCGATTGGCGGCTTGGCCCAAGCCATTACCAAACTTGAGGCGAGCCCATTTAAAAATGGCCGTGATGAGGTAATGACGAAAATGCTGGAAGCCACTGCGCCCAGAATGCCATTTAAACGGCGCGTGGCCATTGCCAATCTTTGGTTGTTTGGACCGATTGTAGACAGTGAATTACGCGGTGTTGACATCACCCGCGCCATGATGGGGACAAGTATTGCCCCGACCATTATTGATGCGGGATTTAAGGAAAATGCCTTACCGCGCGAGGCTGTTGCTTATGTCAATTTTCGCCTACACAGCCGCGATAGTATCAAAAACGTCACCGAACATGTGCGCCACGTGATAGACGACGAAAATATTGAGATAAGCATGAGTGACAATATCGGATCAGAACCTTCACCGGTTTCTCAAATAGATAGCGGGCCATATTTATGGCTCAAAGATGTGGTAAATGGCACATTCCCAGATGCTGTTGCCGCACCAAATACGGTGGTCGGCGGCACAGATTCGCGTTATTTCGCCCGTAATACGGATGATATTTACCGCTTTGCACCCTATGTATTTGATGCTTCGGACATAGCCCGTATCCACGGACTGAACGAGCGTATGAATGTAGAAGCTTTTGCCAAAGCCGTGCAGGTCTATTATTTGATGCTAGAGAAAGCGGGCGGGGAATGATGTCCACCTTAGTGGTATGTTCTAACATTTAAGCTTCAGCTCGGGTTCATGTTGCAAATGGTAATATATATTTGAATTTACCGTCCAAAAGGAAGCGATATGAAATTTATCCTAAAAATCACAGCTATTACTGCGCTTGTATGCACGGCGTCTATATCAGCCAGTGCTCATGATAATGGCTATAACCATAAGCACCAAAGACACCAAAATAATAATGATCAATTGGTCAGCGGCTTAGTCGGCGCAGTTGTCGGTGGTGTTATCGGCTCCAATGTTGCAAGCGGCGGCAATCAAGATGAGGGAACGGCTATTGGCGCGGTTATCGGCGGTCTTGCTGGCGCAGCTATTGCTGGTAGTGGTAATAGTAACCATTATAATGGTGCTTATTATAATCAAAGTTCTTACGGAAATAGCTATAATAATGGTTATTACAACCAAGGTTATTCTAGCTACGGATATGCGCCGACCTATTATCCAAATACCTATTATTCAAATACTTATTATTCGGCTACGCCATATTATAGCACGCCCTATTACGGCGGGGCGTATTACGGCAATAGTCGCCCACGTGTCAGTATCAATATAAATTCTGGTTATAGTTCATATGGCTCACATAGTTATCGCCCAAGACGCTCAAGCCACTCACGGCATCACCGTCATAAACATTCATCACGTCGGCGGCACTAATATCCTTCATTGTTCACACCTAAGCATTTGATATTAAACTGGGCTCGTTTGTAAAACGGGCTCTTTTTTTGCGCCTAAATGGCGTAGAGGGTTAGGCTCTCTCTCGTACGCCGCGCAAGTGATTGTAAACCTGAGGATGAGCGGCAAATTAACCTTAAGAGAATCGTGAGGTTATATGCGTGTTGTTGTAATATTTATCTTAGGGCTGGTATTGGCATTAATGAATGTGCCTGCCGGGGCAGGAACATTGGCGGATTACAAAGCGACATCTGGCCAATTTAAGTTGGAAAATGGGGTCAAAGTTTACCGTGTTTTATCTCCAAAACCTCAAACATACCAAGACCAGATTAAAGCGCACGCTTCTGAAAAGGATTTTGAACGTGGCTATAAAAAAGGTTTTGAAACTGCTTTTAATGCCCGCCAAGGTATTCACCAAAAAACAACCATCAGGTCGCTAAAGAGACGTCAAACTGGTCGTAGCCGCCGTAATTATGGGCGGCGTTATAGCACTTCGGGCGTTAATCCGCGCTATAGTAGGTTCAGATCAAATATAAGTTATGGTCGCCCTGCATATATCGCGTTCAGCAATCGGGATTAAGCCCACTAATAATTAGGCTCAAGAGTAATTAAGCTAATGAAGCGGCTTCTGCGCTATCACGCCCAATGACTTCAAAGACTTTCTCTACAATCGCCCCAGCATCTAACCCGGCTTGTTTGTACATAAGCTGCGGTGTATCGTGATCGATAAATATATCCGGTAACACCATAGAGCGAACTTTTATACCCCCACTTCTTGTGCTTCTGTCCAAGCGCCCACTTTCAGCCAGTTCCGCCATTACGAAAGATCCGAAGCCGCCCATAGCACCTTCTTCAATGGTGATCAGGACTTCGTGCTCATCAGCCAGTTGGCGGATAAGGTCTTTATCCAACGGTTTAATAAAACGGGCATCGGCTACGGTTGTTGATAAACCAAGCGCGTCTAAATCTTTTGCGGCTTGTAAAGCTTCACCCAGCCGTGTGCCAAGAGATAGGATGGCTATTTTGCTACCCTCTTTGACAATACGGCCTTTGCCAATTTCCAGTGGCTTGATTATGGACGGCATAATCAGTCCCGTAGCTTCACCGCGCGGGAAGCGAAATGCACTAGGTGCATCGTCGATGGCGACCGAAGTGGCAACCATGCGCGCCAGTTCTATTTCGTCGGCGGCAGCCATAGAGACCATGCCGGGTAGGGCCCCCATAAAGCCAATATCAAATGAACCTGCATGTGTCGGGCCGTCGGCGCCAACCAATCCGGCGCGGTCAATGGCAAAGCGTACGGGTAGTTTCTGAATTGCTACGTCGTGAACAACCTGATCATAACCGCGCTGTAGGAATGTAGAATACAATGTGCAAAATGGTTTCATACCATCAGCGGCAAGACCAGCCGCAAATGTGACGGCGTGTTGTTCTGCTATACCCACATCAAAACATCTGTCGGGGAATTTATCAGCGAAATAGTTTAGACCTGTACCGCTCGGCATAGCGGCGGTGATGGCGACAATCTTATCGTCGCGCTTGGCCTCGGCAATCAGTGCGTCAGAAAACACTTTGGTATAGCTTGGGGCTTTGGCTACGGATTTGCTCTGTACACCTGTAACCACGTTGAATTTTGATACACCGTGATACTTGTCAGCGGATTCTTCGGCTGGCTTATAACCTTTACCTTTTTGGGTAACGACATGCACTAAAACGGGACCGTTTTTCATGGCCTTGGCATTCTTAAGTACAGGTAAAAGATGGTCCAAATCATGGCCGTCCACCGGGCCGACATAATAAAAACCGAGCTCTTCAAACCATGTTCCGCCCGTGACCATGCCGCGTGTATATTCTTCGGCTTTGCGCGCAGTGGATTTAATCGGTGCGGGCATGTGTTCGACGATACCCTTGGCAACACCTCTAAAGCTTCTATAGCCGCGCGATGATACTATGCGCGCCAAATGCGCCGACATGGCTCCGACAGGCGGGGCGATGGACATATCATTATCATTTAAAATTACAATGAGACGCGCATCCATGGCGCCTGCATTGTTCATAGCTTCGTAAGCCATGCCCGCCGAAATAGACCCGTCGCCAATAACCGCTACAACATTTCGGTCTGTGTCTTGTAATGCGCTGGACACAGCCATGCCGAGACCTGCGGAGATAGACGTAGATGCGTGGCCTGCACCAAAATCATCATATTCGCTTTCGGCCCGTTTGGTAAATCCGGAGAGACCACCGCCTTTGCGCATGGTGCGCATGCGGTCTTTGCGCCCCGTTAGGACTTTGTGTGGATAGCATTGATGACCCACATCCCAAATCAATTTGTCATGAGGTGTATCAAACACATGGTGGATTGCTACGGTCAACTCGACTACACCTAGTCCTGCGCCTAAATGACCGCCCGTTACCGATACAGAATCGATGACCTCGGCCCGGACTTCACCAGCCAGTTGCTTTAGCTGTTCGGCGTCAAACCCGCGTATATCTGCAGGTATGTTGACCTGATCGAGAAGTTGGGTTTTTTGCAACATTTTATCTTCCATACAGTCTTTCATGTAGATAGCTTAGCGCATTTGCGCGCAAATTTCACTTATTTCTGTCGATTCAGAACAAAATCTACTGCCGCACATAATATATCCGCTTTTTCCCCGTAAGGTTTCAGGGCATTTTTGGCTTTAACGCCCAATTTATGTGCTTTTTCTTTAGCACCTTCCAAGCCGTATATAGAAACGAATGTGGCCTTTCCAAGGCCTGCATCCTTGTTTGTGCGCTTACCCATAATGCAACTATCGCCTTCAACGTCCAATATATCGTCTCGAATTTGAAAGGCCAGACCGAGTGCGTCCGCATAAATACTAAGGTTGGCTAGATCGTCATCCGTAGCACCCGCTAGCCGTCCACCTGCAATGACGCTATAATGAATAAGAGCACCCGTTTTTAGGGCTTGTAAGTGGGTAATAAGGGTTTCGTTCTGCTCGGATAGGTTAGCATAAATATCAATAACCTGACCGCCTATCATACCGTGCGTACCCGAATTAACTGCCAGTTCTGAAATAAGTTTTAGGCGGATATCTGCGTTGGTATGGATGCTTGGGCGGCTTAAAATTTCAAAAGCCAGTGTGAGAAGTGCATCGCCAGCCAATACGGCTAAGGCCTCGTCGTAAGCTTTGTGGAGCGTTGGTTTGCCGCGCCGTATATTGTCATCATCCATGCAAGGTAAGTCGTCGTGGATGAGGGAATAGACATGTACACATTCCAGAGCCGCTGCCGCTTGCCAAAGGCCCTGATTTTGGGTTCCTGTGGTCTGAGTACCGAGCATTCTGGCGGCCTCGATGAGTAAGAAAGGCCGCAGCCGTTTACCACCCCCCAAAAGCGCATAGGACATAGCATCCATAACTTGGCTTTGTGGTCCGGCCGGTTCGGGTAAAATCTGGGCCAACACAGTTTCCATCTTTGCGGCAACAGTGTTCAGACGAGATTGAAATATGTCAGGTGAATTAGTCGTCATTATCGAGGGGTTCTGTGCTGATATCACCATTTGGTCCAAGGACTATTTTATCGACCTTCAGCTGGGCGGCTTTCAATTTGTCTTCACAATGTTTTTTAAGCAACGCACCACGCTCGTAAACATCAATGCTTTCTTCGAGAGGTGCATCACCGCGTTCTAATTTAGAGACAATGTTTTCCAGCTCGGACAGAGCGTCTTCGAAACTTAAACTTTTAATGTCGGTCATTTGCTTTCCTGTATTCTCTCAAAGCGGCGATAGCTCCAGTGTAAATCACCATGGTCTTCTGTGCAAACAAAGCCGCGCCGCTTAAGGGCAGGGCGCATCATACGGTTATACCAACCATGGGCCGCAACAAATAACATTCTCCCGCCGCTCGCCTCGTCCGATAAAACCTTGGCTGCCTTTTCGGCTCGCACCCGGGCATCGACTTGGCTCTCGACTTCGCCTGAAAATCCCATCATCCAACAAATCCGTGCCAATACGCCCCATGTCGGCGGCTTAAGCCGTAAATATCCAAG
>JAJFFM010000008.1 GCA_021776675.1 Robiginitomaculum sp. | reverse complement strand
GTATACGCCTTCGCCATAGGAGTACATAAACCCCAAATCGTTCTGTGCACTTGCATCACCCTGTTCAGCCAAGGCCTTAATGGCTTCAAAATCCTGTGCAGCAACGCCAAGACTCCATCCGCCAATAACAATCAGTGTGAGTAATAAACGCTTAAAAATTACGACCATCAGGTTCCCCTTACGTGATTTCTACAGCTAACCCGCTTCAAAGTCAAAGTCTGAACGGCCTTGACACATCCATCAAGAGGGAACGAATAAAAGTAAAGAATGAACAATATACACTCATAAAAAAGGCCACCTCAAGGGTGACTGTGTGATTACTGCATACGCTATGCGTAATTGTATAAACCTAAACCCTAGCAATCAATGGAGCCAGAGTAAATTGGCATTTCTAATGTCCGCTTTTGCCGCCATAGCGGACATTAGTATTTGGCATTTTAGTCGCGATTTTCCCTAAGAGCCAGTCGACGTCGAAAATCCATACTCATGAGCCACTGCAATTATGCAGAACCACTATGCGGCTGGGCGGTCACAATATACTTGCCCCGTGTGCGGAAGTCTTTAATCAGGCGGGATGTCTGAAACAGCTATCATAAACAAACCAAAACTACCCTTAATCGAATTTGCGGCCATGATGGCTTATATGATTTCGTTGGTGGCTTTGGCGATTGATGCCATGTTGCCGGTGATTGATATTATTGGCGCAGATTTGGGCGTGACCGACCCCAATAAACCGCAACTTATTATTGGTATGTTGTTTTTAGGCCTTGCTATTGGACAGGTTATCTACGGCCCCGTATCTGATAGCGTAGGGCGCAAGCCGGCTATATTTGCCGGACTTGGTTTGTTTGTTTTTGGCTGTGTGCTGACCATGGTGGCGCAAGATTTTAATGTCATGCTCCTTGGTAGGTTTTTACAAGGTTTAGGCGTCGCGGGCCCGCGTATTGTCTCGACCGCCGTTGTACGCGATGTTTATGCAGGCCGCGCAATGGCGCAAGTCACGTCATTTATTATGTCATTTTTTATTGTCGTTCCCGCGCTGGCACCTTTGCTTGGGCAATGGGTAGCCGACATGTGGAATTGGCGTGCCGTGTATTTCGTCTTACTGGCAATGGCTGTAATTGTGTCACTTTGGTACGGACTGCGACAAGATGAGACTTTGCATCCTGAATTTCGCCGTAAGTTTTCATTACGGACAATGGGGACGAGCTTTGTTGAAGCCTTCAAAGTCCGTGTAACATTCGGTTACTCATTAGCCGCAGGTGTAGTTTACGGCGCGTTTCTAGCCTATTTGATGACGTCTCCGCAATTGTTCGCAGATGTGTTCGACATCACGCATGATTTTCCGTATTATTTTGGTGCGCTGGCCATTTGTATTGGCTCGGCGGCGTTTGTGAATGCACGCTTGGTAATGAAGCTCGGCATGCGTAAATTATGTACATGGGCGTTGTTTGCCAAAGCTATTTGGTCTGGGTTATTTTTTGTAATTGTCGTCGTGCTGTCTAAGTCCGGAACTGCACTGCCTTTGCCCGCTTTTATGGTGTGGGCTGGGTTTTCATTTTTCTTGCTTGGTATCTTGTTTGGCAATGTTAACGCCATTGCTATGGAGCCTGTTGGTCATATTGCGGGTGTTGGCTCGGCGGTTGTTGGGTCTGTTTCAGGCTTTGTCTCGCTCGGTATTGGCACTTTAATAGGTCAGTCATATGACGGCACTGTCCTGCCGCTGATAGGTGGGTTTGCTATATTAGCACCGATTTCCTTATTGGTGATGAATTGGGCGGATAAAGGCCATGATGACACCTAAAATTGAGCGCTCAAACAAAGAAGTATCGGGTGGGCATATGGCAGGTGTGCATTTCGGCCCTACTGCTACGCCCGTAAAGCTCATCTATTTGCATGCTAACGGATTTACGGCCTTGACCTACCGCAGTCTCTTGGAGCCGCTTGCGAAGGAACAGAACGCTCATATTTTGGCGCTGGATTTGCGCGGTCATGGTTTAACTGATTTACCGACCAAAGATGCAAAATTAGCCAGCCACATTAATTTTGCTAAAGATTTGGTCGCATATTTAAAAATCCATATTGACGGTAAGGTTATTTTAGCTGGGCATTCACTTGGTGCCAATACTGCTATTATTGCTGCGGGGATGCTACCTGAAAAAATAATTCGTGTATTGGCGTTTGACCCGATTGTCTTACCGCTTAGCGCACGTTTTATTATGATGAGCGGGTTCGGGCGTAAATTCCTGATGAATAATTACGGCTTTGCTAAAAATGCAGGCCGTAGGCGCGATGTGTTCACATCACACGAAGCTGTTTATGAGCGCTATCATGGCCGCGGCCCGTTTAAACATTTCCCGAGGAACGTTTTAAGGGATTATATTACGGACGGATTTGTATCTTGTGCAGAGGGCGTACAATTGGCGTGTCGGCCTTTATGGGAGCAGTTGGGCTATGTAACCCAGTCGCAAAATATGAAACGTCGTATTACTAATCTACCATCAGGTTCGCGCATTATCATTACCGACTTTGTCAAACAATCAGGGGCTTGGATGCAGCGCGCACAGCGTAAGAACACTGGTTTGCGTATAGATTATCTCCCTCGGGGAGATCATTTCTTTCCGATTACGGAACTTGATATGACTAGGGGTGCATTGCGGGATATTCTTGTTTAAATGATATTAGTTTTAGATATATCCCTAAATCTTTAAGGTCTTAAGTCTTTGACCAAGCCTTTGCTCAAGAAAGCCAACATCTCGTCGTCGATTTTAACCAATCTCCTGGTTTTTAAATCAAATCGACAGGCAACACCGACAAAACTTGTCCAACATTGTCCGCTAACAGGGTCTAAAATCCAGTGACACAGTTCTCGTATATTGTTGGAAACGCTACGTAAGCCGGAACGCATTTCGTATAGGTCACCAGCCTTGGGGCGGTGCTTGTGGCGGGCGCAGGCTTCTACAAGTGCGCCGCTCATGCCGTCTTCTGATGCAAAATCCAAATCCGGCCACGCCGTCTTGAGGTGCTGCGCCGAATTAGAGACGCGGCCAATGATAGCGGTTGGTAAAACATAGCCAAATACATCACATTCTGCTGGCCTAAATGTACCGCGCCCAATCGCCTGCAAGCCAAGCTTATTCGCATCGTCCATTGTCGGCATGATTGCGGCCTCATTGGGGTCAATATTGCGCGGCTTGGCCATATCAGGGAGGTCGACCATATGGCTCTGCGCTAATTTCCGCGTGCGTTTGGACCAACCAAATTTAATGCCTGTGCGCGCGGCGATATGGGTCAATGTCTCTGTAATCGTTGCAGCAGGCGCGTCTCTATAGCCGCTAATCATATGAACGAGGGTAATGTCCGTCTCGCCGATTGCAATGACGCCGCTCTGCACTGCCATACCGTGACCGGGACGTACTTCTTTGATATACTTAATGTGCTGATTGGTGGGAACAAGGGTACTGAGAGAAGCGGTTTTGTAGATATGTGGTAAACCAAGTGTGTGTGCAAATCGAGCACGGGCTTCGTGTGCGCGGTCAAAATAATAGCGCATATTCATGTGGCCAAGCTCGTCGGCCTCCCAGGCCAAAGCTTCGCCGCGCCAAGTTTCTATGAGTTTAGACATATTTCTGGTTTACGCCTTTTAGTTTACGCTGCACAGTTATTGCAAATACCGTAATGCTCTATGACAGATCGGTGGATTTCAAATCCATCTGGAACGCAATCAATATGGTCATTGGCGGAACGTTCTTCTAAGCTTTCGCACTTCTCGCAGATAAAAAACTCTGCTACATGCCCGCCCAAAGAATGATCGCAAGCTATATAGGCGTTTAAGGCTTCGACCCGGTGGATTAAACCAAGGCCTGATAAAAAATCCAAAGCACGGTATACGGTCGGTGGCTTGGGCGAGCCGAATTCCGGTCTAAGTTGGTCAAGCAAATCATAGGCTTTGATAGGGCCTTTGCTTTTTGCAATTAATGTAAACACATGTTCGCGTAATTTGGTGAAGCGGCGGCTTTGTTGATCACAAATTTGCTGCGCAATTGCTAATAATTGTTCTGGCGTTTTGTGCTCGTGCTCATGTTTACATGTCGTCATAATATTCTCTTTGCTTTTCCCTTTTACTTTTCCCTAGTGTGGGCCGTTATAACATAAGATTATGTCTTTGCACCTGTGAAATTAGTGTGAATTTGGCCTGATTATTGCTTGTATAGTGGTTAGGGGTGTCTCTGCTGTCTTTTTACCATTGAAGCGAACGCGAACATAGGCTAATGACGCTCCGATTTAAAGATTTGAAGCTACGATAAAGTAGCAAACCAGAGGAAAAACGAGGAAAAACATGGCTAAAGCTCCAGCAGACCAACCCCCAGCAGACCAACCCAATGTAACCGGTAATGTGATGATGTATGAAAATCCACAACCGCTGACCAAAGATAAGCACGCTAAATTTGGTGTGGTTCAAGTTGAAAAACCGTTCGCATTTATGGAAAAATCCCATTTTATGCCCATCACAGCCCCTGAATTTGGTGCCGCTAGCGCCAGTTACCCACTTATTTTCGCTGGTGAAGATAAAACACCGCTTGCCGTTATGGGTATTCGTACCAATGACAATTTGCTAATCGATGACGGAGTTTTTAACAATAAATACTACATGCCGGCATTTGCCCGTCGTTATCCATTTGTCCTAGCTGGCGATCAGGAAAATGACCGTTTTGTTGTCTGCGTTGATGAAAAAGCCGAATGCGTCACGGATAAAAACCCTACACAGGCATTTTTTGACGGTGAAGAGCCTTCACAGTTTACCAATGAAGCTTTTGACTTCTTGAAACAGTTCGAGCAAGACCGCCGCAATACGGATGCTATGATTGCGCGCTTTAAAGAACTGGATTTATTCGAACAAAAAGAGATGAATTTCCAGGGTCAAAACGCGGACGGTACACCAGCCGAGAAGCAAAAAATTGCGGATTATTTTGCTATCACTGACGAAAGACTTCGTGCTCTTGATGCAAAAACCACCAAAGAATTGATGGACAACGGTTTCTTGGCCGTCGCTTATGCGCATATGTTATCTTTGGGTAACTGGCAGCGTTTGGTCAATATGACTTTGGAACGCGCGCAGGCGGAAGCTGATAATGCGTAAGTCTTAACGCTTAAGATAGGTAATCAAAAAAACCCCGGTCATTTGGCCGGGGTTTTTCTTTGCGGTGTGGTTTAATGCCTAGTGAGGGAAAATGGTTGCTCGTCCAATTTTGCGGGAACATCCAAGAGTATATCTGCCAACATCTCACCTGAGCCTGCCGACATTGTCCAGCCCATATGCCCGTGGCCTGTGTTTATTGCCAAGCCTGGTTTTAGCTTGCCGACAAAAGGTACACCATCTGCGCTGACGGGACGAAAGCCGTGCCAGACTTTTCCGTCTGATATGGACAGGTCTTGCGCTAATCTAGGGTAAATATTTCTCAACATATCCAATAGAGGCGTCAGCCGTTTTAGCTGTCTAGACGAATTAAATCCTGAGATTTCCGCAGTACCAGCAATACGAATAGATTGCCCAAGCGGTGTAACCGCACAGTGTAAATTATCGTCAACTACCGGGAGTTTTGGACCATTAGAGCCGACTATATTCTCGAATGTCAATGAATAGCCTTTAACGGGCCGCAAAGGTAACGGTTTTCCAAATGGCCGCAATAAATCCGTACTGAGTGCACCGCCCGCAATAATTGTTGTCCTTGCTAGTAAGTCCGTAGTTTTAGTGCGCACACCAATAACTTTACCTTGCTCACTCAGCAACGATTTTGCGGTTACGCCCGTTAAAACTTCACCGCCTAACTTTATTATTTCACTTTCTAGGGCTTGGCAAAATGTATAGGCATCGGCTTTATAATCATCGGGGTAATATATCGCACCAACAATGTTGTCGGCTATGGGTGCAAGGCATGGTTCTTTTTCTGCCGCACTGTCTGCGCTCAGACATTCCGCCTTAAGACCTAATAGTTGTAATTTATCTGTCAGCGCTTTGGCCTTGGCAAATGTCGTCCCGTCTCTGAATATTTTTATGAGACCCATATCCTCGCGGCTATCTTTAGCGGATAATTCTTTGCGCCATTGATGGATAAGGCTGGATGAGTATTCCGCCAGTTTGTAATTGGCCGTGGTGGCTCGCCAGTGCCTTGCAGGTGTTGAGTATTTCAAAAACTTAAGCCCCCAGCCTGCCATGCTCGGCAATGCACTGAGCCTAAGCGTCATCGGGGAGGGGCGCCCAAACAAAGACCCTAACATTTGTCGTCCAACGCCGGGCCCGTTCCACGGGTCAGCAAGCGAAGCATGCACCATGCCTGCATTGGCAAAACTGGTTTCCAGGGCAACGCCTTCCCTGGCTTCGATAATGCGTACGGACACACCGCGTTTGAGCAGTGCATAGGCTGTGGAAAGACCAATAAGCCCGCCGCCGATAATTTGGAACTCTGGTTTCACTTCTGGTTTCACTTCTGGTTTAACTTCTAGCTTTACTTCTAGCTTTACTTCTAGCTTTACTGGGCCGTTAAATCTGTGCTCTGTTGCCAAGCTGGAATACGGGCTCGGGTTTTATTGACAAAGTCCAGTGATAAGTCGGCACAGCAAAACCCCGGTTCATCATTGTCCAGCTCTGCGACGACTTCTCCCCACGGATCGACAATCATGCTGCGCCCCCATGTTGCGCGGCCGTTACCATGAACCCCACCCCCATGAAACCCACCTTGCGCAGCAGCCAGTACATAGGCACTGGTTTCAATAGCGCGTGCCCGCAATAATGTGCGCCAATGAGCTTTACCAGTAATGGCCGTAAATGCTGCGGGTACCGTCAATATATGTGCGCCCGCTTGCGCATAAAATTTATAGAGATTAGCAAAGCGCAGATCATAACAAATGCTTAGACCAATATTAAAACCCGCAGCCTGTGTGAGGACGGGTGTGTCGCCCGCTTGGTAATTAGCTGATTCTTTCCACGTCTCGGCCTCGTTAATTGTCACGTTAAACATATGGATTTTATCGTAACGGGCTTTGATAGCCCCGTCTGGCCCGAACATATAGGAACGGTTCGCGGCTTTATCCCGACCTTCTTTATCCCGGCATTCTTTATCTCTGCCCGTTTTATCTTGTGCGAGTTTGATGGCCATAGACCCGATTAACAGATCAATGCTCAGTTCTTTGGCCAATGCACTGAACCGCGCAATTGCTGTGGTCTGTTGCTCTGGCTTAATCGCCGCAAATAGTTTTTTTGTATTGCCCTGCATCAGCAATGTGTTTTCGGGCGTAACTATAAATTTGGCACCGTCCTTATGTGCGGCGCGAATATAGTGCTCTGCATGGTCAAGATTGACGGCAATATCATCACCACAGCGTAAATTTATGACCGCTGCCCTTAAAGTCATCCCGCCAAAGAACCATCAAGAGAACCACCAGATGAATCATCAAGTAAGTCATCAAGACGCCCACCGCGTTCCAGAGCCATCATCTCGTCGCAACCACCAACATGGTGATCACCGATAAAAATCTGCGGCACACTGGTAATCCCACCTGAACGTTGGATCATTTCAGCGCGCCTTTTGGCGCTCATGCCAACGTTAATTTCTTTAAAACTCACGCTTTTCTTTTTCAATAAGCCTAAGGCACGCCAACAATATGGGCACATAGGGCTTGTATATATGGTGACAGGTTGCATCGATTTTCCTTTTACTTTTGAAAGTACTATTTAAGGATTTCTTGCGGTCTTACAACCCGCATAAATGTAAGTGCGTCAACTCGTATCGCACCTGCCCGTTTAAGGGTTTTAGCACAGGCCGACAATGTTGAGCCAGTTGTGAAAACGTCGTCGATCAAAACCACATGTTTACCTTTTAATAAATCTCCATGCTCAGGGCTTACACTAAATGCGCCTGAGACATTACGTCTGCGCCCAGAGAAGGTTTGCCCGCCTTGGCTCGGCGTGTTTTTCGTGCGCCGTAAAAGTTCCGTCTGGTAGGGGATGCCGTTTAACCCCGAGATAGAGCGGGCCAGTAGCGCCGCTTGATTGAAACGGCGTTGACGCAAGCGCTTCTGGTGCAAGGGGACAGGGATGAGCATATCTGCGCCCTCTAGGATTTGCCCACCGGACCGTAGCATTTGTGCGGCGAAAAATTTAACACCGTCCGTGCGACCGCCGTGCTTGAAATCCAATATAAGTTTGCGGCTGTTATCGTCATAGGTAATGGCGGCGCGTGCATGATCAAAATCTGGCTTGTGAGCATGGCAGCGCATACACAGAGCCTCTTCGCCCTGTTCAAATTCAAACGGAAACCCGCAGGCCGTACAGCAAGGGTCATCAATAAATTTTAGGTGCTGCCACAGTTCGGTATCCGCATCGTTGTCTGAACTACTCAGAACCTTCCCCGTGATTAAAGAGTGCGGCGGTAAAACCGTATCCAGTATGCGGCTAAACGAAGATGGGACTTTCAATCGGTTCATATTCAGCCCATATCAGAAAAATGAAACGGATGAAACAACAACACGATAAGAAAGCGGAAAACGGTCCATTTGACCTTGCATTGGTTAGACGCAGGCGTGCCCGGGCTCAAAAGTTGGCGGAAAAATTATCTTGCGACAGGTTTTTACATACACGCTGCGTCGATGATGTTGTCGAGCGGCTTTTGGATGTAAAGCGGCAATTCCAGAACACCTTGCTCATCGGTGCGCCGGACATAACGCAAAACATCATAGAACGACTAGGCAGGAAACTTGGTCATACGCTCAGTGTAAATGATGTTGTTTGCCCCGAAGAAACAGACGAAGATTTGCCGTTTAAGCCTGAGAGTTTTGATTTGGTCATCAATCTGTTGACTTTGCACGCCGTCAACGCGGTGCCGCAGGTTTTGGGCAAAACAAGAAGCCTGCTTAAGCCCGACGGATTGTTCTTGGCGGCGTTTTTTGGCGGCGAAACTTTGTCGGTATTGCGCCACGTCATGTATGCGGCAGAAGACAAATTATATGGCCGCGTTAGTCCCCGTGTTTCTAGTATGATTACGCTCGACCTTGCGACATCGCTATTGTCCTCCAGCGGTTTTACCATGCCTGTTGCAGACCGCGATATGGTCAATGTATCATATACCGATTTGGCAAGGCTTTATGAGGATTTACGGCTTATGGGCGAAACCAATGTGTTGGCGGTTAGGTCAAATACTCCTGTGTCTCGAAGGTTTTTCAATGAGATTGAGGCCATATACAGGCGGGATCACAGCACAGAGGCGGGCAAATTTGCGGTAAAATTTGAAATTATCTGGCTTACGGGTTGGGCGCCGCATCCCGATCAACCCAAACCCTTAAAACCGGGCTCGGCGAAGATAAAACTAGCGGATGCATTGGGGGTACAAGAAGGTAAGCTTTAGCTAGTTTCTGATCTTTAGCTCGCTTGCCCCCAATAATTATAAGACAGAACTTTAGGGCCAGGAATATACATTTCTTCCATGACATCAATTGTGAGGCCAGCGGTTTTCAGCAAAGACGGTATATCTCGTCCCGAATGACAACCGCCTGATATTCGTTTCCACATGGGATCAATTCGGTTTTGCCATTTATGGATATTGGCGTCAGGGGCTTGTCCGTGTTCGCAAAACAGTATTTTTGCACCGGGCTTGAGCAGTCTTTTCATTTCACCGAGCGCTTTAACGGGGTCGGGTATTGTGCACAGCGAATAGGTCACGACAACCGTATCGGCGCAGGCATCGGGCAAAGGAATGTTTTCGCCGGACAGGCCGAGACGTTCCAACGGCTTATGAAATTTTGCGCGCTTAGGGGCGGACTTATTCCAAACATATTCATCCGGATCTATGCCGATTAATTTGGTGACTTTATCTTGATCATAATAGGGGAGGTTATGCCCTGATCCGATACCGATTTCCACCACATCGCCGTGGGCTAGAGGAATGATTTTCTCGCGTTGCTTGCGAATGGGCTTGGTCGCACAAGCGCAGTCGAGCACGAGGGGCAAAACATGCCGATCATAAAACTTCAAAATATATATCCAATTTGTTGGTCTTGTTAGTCGCCTTTACCGACAAGCATTTTGCGGGCTTTTTCCTTAAACTCTTCTTCATTTTCTGCTTGGGCTTTCATGCGCTCTTCTAAATTATAAGGCACGTTAAGGCCTGCGATAGCTGCGGGGCGTTCGCCGATTTGGTCGCGCCAGCGCACCAGATTTTCAAATGGTTCAATATCAACCCCCGACCAAGCATGAATACGTACCCAGCACCAATTGGCGATGTCGGCAATAGAGTAATCACCCGCCAGATATTCGTTTTCGGCCAATTGTCCGTCCAGCACACCAAACAGACGCGCACTTTCGTTTTGGTAGCGGTCAATGGCGGGTTGAATTTTTTCCGGGAAATATCTGTAAAACACATTGGCTTGTCCCATCATCGGACCGATACCGCCCATTTGAAACATTAACCACTGAATGACTTTAGAGCGGCCCCGTACGTCGCCCGGCATCAACATGCCGGTTTTTTCCGCTAGATAAAGCATCAATGCGCCGCTCTCAAATACGGCAAACCCGTCTCCGTTCTCGTCTTTGAGGTCGTGGTCGACTATGGCAGGAATGCGGCCATTCGGGTTGATCTTTAGAAATTTTGGTTTCCTTTGGTCGCCCGTTGAAATGTCTATGGCTTTGACGGTGTAATCCAACCCCATTTCTTCGAGGGTAACACTGGCTTTCCAACCGTTCGGGGTCGCTGCAGTATAAAGATCAATCATATTAGTTTCTCCAAAAATTTAAAAGCTTAGCATGGGCATATCCCATATAGTTTCACAATTTAGTGTTGCCCTTCTGTATCTTGGGTGTCGTCCTGGGCGAGCGGCAAGCTAAGTGCAAATATGGTGCCTTCGGTCCCTGTTGATAGCAATGATAAGTTTCCGCCTTGGGCCCGCGCTAATTCTCTGGATATTGTCAGGCCCAGACCCGTCCCCCCTTTGTTAATACCAGAGGTGAAGGCTTTAAATAAGGTTTTGTGGACATGGTCCGGGATGCCTGGACCTGTATCACTGATTAAGAATACGGCTTTGCCGTTGTTTATATTTGCCTCTATTGTTAAAATTTTCTCGGGGCTGCTTTGTAAGGCCTGAACCGTGTTCCTGAATAAATTATGCAAAATCCGGTAGGTGTGATCAGGGTCAGCATTGATGATTAAGCCGTTTGGCACTGAATTGACAAATTGCACCTTGCCAGCTTCAGCCATGCTGTCTGCCCCGACTTCATCTATTAAGACTTCACTGATTAATGCGGCGATGGCAAGAGGGCGAGGATTGGGCTTTTCTTCGGCGCTTTGCGAAAATGCTAATGTGGCTTCGCACAATTTTACGCCTCTATCCACTGCACGGACAAGGCGCACACCCATGGCTTTAATATGATCATCGGGATTGTTAGCAAGGCGGTCGGAAATAAGCCCGGTTGATGTTAGGACATTGCGTAGATCGTGATTAATTTTGGCCATAGCCATGCCCAGCGTCGCCATATGTTCTTGTTGTTTTAAGGCGGTGCGCACACCCGATTTCATATCGCGAAACTCGCGCTCCAATTGACCAATTTCGTCCTTGCGTGTGATGGGTTCTTCTATGCTGGCTCGCTTGCGCGGATCTTTACGAAACCCGGCCAATCCGCTTGCCAATTTACGAATAGGTCCCACGATAATTCGAGATAAGGCTGCATATATCATCAAGCCCGTCAGCAAAGATATGGCGAGAGACCACAGTAAAACACGTTTGCAATAATCAAGCATGGCGTCTTTGAGAGCGCGTTGTGGCACCAAAACTTCTAGTGCGTCTACACCGTCAACGGTTGGCTCTGATAGTATGCGAATATAGGCTTTGCCATTCCCAAAGAAATCCCGGAAACTGTCACGAAACAATGGCAAGCGGCGCTCATGCCGCAAATCGGCGAGAATAATACGTCCAGCCGGCGGCGGTGTACCCAGCACCAATTGGCTCATACCGTTTCGCTTTTGTGCCACCATAGTTACATTGGTATCTAGCATGAACCGGTTCGAGAGCATTTCTCCACCCTCGTAATTTGGCACGCCCTCAATGGCCAATGTCAGCAGGCCAGCCGATTCGGCACGTTCCGTCAGCCAAGTTTGGCGAAACATGGCTGCGGACGGAATGAAGATCAACACCTCAGCCGCCATGACAAAAAGCACCGTCAAAATTAAGAGCTTACCGGAAAGTCTGCGCATGAAAATATTTTGCAACATAAATTTAACTAGCGCGTATACTTAATGAAATCTAGCCATGAGTGCGGCTAATTTCCTGGTCTTTGGTGAGAACAGGGCATCAGCATACCAAGATGATGCCGCACGTTTGACGGCCTCGGAGCGGGTTGGATAGGGCGAAATCATTTTGGTCAGATGTATGATTTTCATTTTATTGGCCATTGCCAAGCTAATGATATGAATAAGTTCGCCCGCATTTTCCCCGACTATTGAGGCGCCTATAATTCGGCCATTACCACGCGCGATTATCTTTACAGAGCCATTGGTGGTGCGCTCAGCAATAGCGCGGTCGTTTTCATCAAACCCAAATTCCACGACACGGACATCCGAATAATTTCTGCGCGCTGATTTTTCTGTTAGGCCAATGCTTGCTAACTCAGGCTGAGCATAAATAGAGGCAGGCATATTGTTTGTTTCGGCGCTGGCTTTGAAGAAAGGCACAAAATAAAAATTCTTGATAATAATGCCGGCATGGTGTCCGGCTGCATGGGTTAATCCGCCGCGTCCCGACACATCACCAACTGCATAAACACGCTTGTTGGATGTTCGCAAGGTTTTGTCGGTAACGACACCGCCATTGCCAATAACAACACCGGCGGCTTCAAGGTTCAAGGATTTAATCACCGGTCTGCGTCCTGCGGCAACTAATAAATGTGAGCCCGTCAAGGTCGTACCGTCTTCAAGATCAACAGCAACACCCGTCTTGGTCTTACGGATAAGCTTGGTGTTAACGGGGGCATGGAATTTAATGCCTTCGCTTTTCAGGGCGTCGATAAGCACTTTGGCATGTTCCGGTTCAGAACGACCGAGAGGTTTGGCGACATCAATGATGTCAACTTTACTACCAAGTCTGTTATAGGCCTGCCCAAGTTCTAGCCCGATAGGGCCTGAACCGATAATCAATAGATGTTTTGGAAGTTCATCAATGGTGAAAATTTCTTCATTGGTGATATAGGGCGTGTCTTTCAAACCGGGAATAGGCGGTGCAGATGCACGGCTGCCTGTTGCAATGACGATGCGTTTGGCGCGGGTGATGGTAGTGGCGGACTGTACCGTATTGGCGTCCTTGAAACTGGCCATTTCGCGGATAACCGTACAGCCAAGGCCCTCAAACCGTTCTTGGGAGTCCACAGGTGCAATTGTCTCGATCACGCCTTTGACATGGGCTTTGACGGCGGCGAAATCTATTTTGGGCTTGGCGGCAGCAATGCCAAATTGTGTACCACTGCTAAATGCGTGAGCGTGTTTACCTGCTGCGATTAGGGCTTTGGAGGGTACACAGCCGAAATTCAGGCAATCCCCGCCCATAGCGGCGGCTTCGTATAAAACCACGGAGCGGCCAAGCTGCGCGGCGCCTGACGCTATGGATAACCCGCCTGCACCCGCGCCGATAATACACAAATCTACATCATATTCAGTTTTTGACATGGGAGATCCTTAAGTTTTTTATTGGATAATTTTTTGTAGGCCACCGGAATCATGGTCAGCAATATCAAACCAATGATCGGTAAAATGACGGCTGGCCTGAACATCAATCCGGATAATGGTACATCTTGACCTGCAGATAATGCATCACCAATGCCGTAACCTACACTGACATACACAAATGATCCTGGGATAATGCCGAGAAATGTCGTTAACACATAATTGCGCAGTTTGACATCAAACAGCGGCGGCACAATATTGACGATAAAGAACGGAAAGATTGGTACGAGCCGCAAGATAAACAAATAAGACAATTCGTTTTCTTTGAGCCCCCTTTCAAATTTCGCCATATAGGGCCCCGCTTTGGCAGCTAGACCAGTTCCGAAGGCAGAGCGGACAACCAAAAACAATATTGTCGCGCCAATGGTCGCGCCGATAATAACGGCCGGCACGCCCGTGGTTAGGCCAAATAGGAATCCGGCAAAAATACTGAGAAATCCTGCGCCCGGCACAGATATGGCCACCAATATTGCATAAATGGCAACAAACCCGACCACGGCTAAAATATAATTATCTGCGACAAAAGCTTTTAAAAATTCCTGATTGTCACGCAACGAATCGAGGCTAATATATTTTGGGCCGCCGAGGGCAAAAAAAAGTGCAAGAGCCGTAATAATAAAGGCGAGCGGCAAAAACCGTTTCAGTTTTGATTTAGATGCGGGCACAGATGTGGCGTCGGCTTCCATACTATTCTCCGAGGGTGATATTAATTACTTAGGGGCGTTTACGGCCCAGTCATAGGTATATTTATCAATTTTCTTGCGGCCCGCTAGAGCTGTGCGCAAATCTGCATCCGCATATTGGTTCAGATGCGACAGTACATCTGCCGTGTCGTCGCCAAAATCAGCTTTGAACCATTTATAGATACTGGAAACATATAGGCGGTTGTCTTTGATTTTTGCGCCGCGCGGTGAATTGATATAGGTGCGCGCTGCCGCTTTTTGGTCAGCGGCAAGAGTTGCACCCTGCCAAGGTGTAGTTTTGAGGTTCGGACAGCCAATAGAGGCGCAATTGACCATATAATGTACCAAGGGTGATTGGTAGGTTGGCCGTAAAATATCATGATCAATATTGTCCAAGGACAGTTTATTGCCCTCGACCTTTACCAATTTACGCTTCCATGGTCCGGCGCGGTACCCGGATTTAATTTTGCGTATGGACTTAACCGGGTAATTTTGCGCAACCAGTTGCACTGTCAGGGCATTATAAAGATTAGCCCAATAGGCCATTGCATCATTTCGGGACAGAGTGGACGGTTTTTGCGCGACCATATGGTCTATATATTTACCTAGATTTTCCATGTCTTGCGCAGAAGCCTTCAGCGCGGCGTAATCAAACCGTATTAAGCCTTCTTCGCCGGCTTTGGTGTAAATGCCAAGAACGTCGGCCCAATATGCAGAGGTAGGTACAACTGAGTTTGGTAAAACTGGTTCTGCCTCATCACCGTGTTGCGCTATTTGGGGCACAAACGATGCGCTAGGTGATGAGGCAGAGGAGGGTCCTGCCGCTGGTACATTGTCCGAAAGAGGGGGGACGGACTGGTTCGCAGCAGCAGGAGAGCTGGTCGTATAGTTAAATGAATTGTCGTAGGTTTGTGCATGTACAAGTACGGGCGATGCTGTGGAGGTCAAAACCACCGCCGTCGCCGATATTGTTAAAAACACATTTTGTTTTAGTGTGCGCACATGCGCCTCCAAGTTCATTCGAGCCGAACATAGAACGCTTTTATATGATTACACATCAAGTCCGTTCACAAAGCCGTGCGCAGGGCGTGGAGTGATTAAAATAGGTGAATTACTGCGTGGTTTTAGCTCATTATTTTAGCTATTATAATGAGGGTATGGGTTGACTCGTACAAACCCGCCCCCTAAAGACGCCATCTTGAATTTATTTTGCGCACAATTGCGCATAAAATATGTAGTGAGACCGATATGAAACGTACATTCCAACCATCAAAAATTGTCCGCGCCCGCCGTCACGGCTTCCGTTCGCGCATGGCCACAAAAAATGGTCGTTTGGTTCTGGCCCGTCGCCGTGCCAAAGGTCGTAAGCGCCTCTCGGCTTAATATTGGCTTAATGTCTGCTTAAGGGCAGATATTAGCCTTCTTAAAAATGGCATCTAATAGCATCAAACTCGGGAAGCTGAAAAAGCGTTCCGAGTTTTTGTATGTGCGGGACGGACACTACCAAGCCCGCCCCTCTGTCGTGATACAAATGCGCGCACAGCCAGACCGGGCTGACACTATAAATGTAGGTTTCACAGCCACCAAAAAGATAGGCAATGCTGTTGTGCGCAACCGCTGTAAACGCCGACTGCGAGAACTGGCACGGGATTTTTTACCCATTCACGGTAAGCCGGGGCATGATTATGTTTTCATTGCCCGCGCGACCACAGCTCAGGCGGAGTGGGGCACCTTGCAAAAAGATGTCGAGAAAGCGCTTTTAAGATTAAAGGGATAAGACCTGACTAGCGCTCAATCTGGCTGTATATTAGGTATTGTTGCTCTGACTTAAATCGGTATAAAGCCCAAAACTAAAATACATTCTTCGCAAGAAAGAAATCTCATGGACGACCAAAAACGATTCGTACTGGCAATGCTACTCTCCGGCCTGGTTATGGCGGGGTATTTTTTCTTTATTGCTAATCCAGCCGCCGAACAGGCCAGGCTTATGGCGCAAGAGGAAATGGCGGCTAATCAACAAATAATTGAGCAAGTCCAGAGCCCAGCGGAACCCGTTGATAGATCTGAACTTATTGCTGTTGAAGCTACCAAAGGCAAACGGATCAATATCGAGACACCATCGCTTACAGGTTCGTTTTCGACCACCGGTGCGCGTTTTGATGATTTGCGTCTTAAGAATTTTAACAAAACCATTAAAAAAGATTCTGAAACCATTATTTTGTTTTCACCACAAGGTTCAGAATTTGCTGCAGAAGTGTTTGATAACTGGGTCAAGGTTGGTGGGGCCAATAATAATGGGGGAAGTGGTGTCAATACGCCGTGGGGTGTCGTCAGCGGCGATACATTAACCCCGACCAGTCCCATTACTATGCGATTTGACGGTGACGGCTATAGTGTGCGGCGCGTTATTAGTGTCGATGAAAATTATCTATTTACCCTTGATGATACCATTACCAATACATCCAGCGCAGAAA
>JAJFFM010000070.1 GCA_021776675.1 Robiginitomaculum sp. | reverse complement strand
GCAGAAATGCGTTCTTCACGCAAAGACGCCCGCATGCCAGCAAGCTCAGATTTAAGAGTTTTATCAACGCCGTCTTTAAGGTCGACTTCTAATAAAAGATGCGCACCACCTTGTAAATCAAGGCCGAGATTAAGAGTTTGTCTGGGTAAAGGCCAAGGCAGGCCTTCGCGAGTTTTCTCGGACATCATATTGGGCATGGCAAAGACCAGCCCGAGCATGATAGCTCCAAGAATTAGAGTTATTTTCCAACGTGAAAAATGCAGCATTGCATTTCCTTTTATTTTGTATGGGTGGTTAAGTACCGCGCGAAATGATTGGCCGTACTACTAGGGGATTTCTTCGCACAAGCAAATGTTTTTTACCTGTCCATAGTATCATATAGTTACAAAATATCAGTCAATAACGCGGGATTTAGTTGGACGTGTTCCGGCATTTAGAGAATGCGTAGGCGCATTAACGTTTAAAATGATACTTATTACAGTTTCGAAATTAAACTTAGAAATATTGACGGTATAATCGGTAAGGTAAGATTTAACTTTGCCGTCAATGATAATATCATTTTCACTTTGTCCAAAATAAGTATCCAAAGACGTATTTTGACTCTGGTCAGCTACAAATAATGTCTGCGAAATATTTAAGGTCTGCGCGGCATTCTTACGCAGTGCCTTGGGCACCACTAGGCTGGCACCGACAATCATGGTACCTACAATCAGAAAAAATTTCCAATATAGAGGCTTCATGAATGTGCTCCTGATTTAGGTCGTTGGCCTACTTCTTTTTAGCTTTACCAGTATCATTGGCCGCGACAGTTCTGTTGCGGATGTCAGCCAACATAGATTTGACGACTTTGACTTTGGTGCCACTGCCTAAATCAATTGTAATATCGGCGTCGGTCACTTTGGTAACTTTACCAATCAAGCCGCCGCTGGTTACGACTTCGTCGCCGCGTGTAACCGCAGCCAACATAGCTTTATGATCTTTCAAGCGCTTATTCTGCGGTCGAATAAGAAGAAAATAGAAAATCAGACCGACCAAGATAAATGGAGCGAATTGCATTAAGGCACTAGGTGCACCTGCTGGTGTTGCTTGCATGAAGATATTTAACATATGTGTGTCCCGAAAACTCTGTGCTCTTAATAAGCACATTCTTTTCGACTATATAAGCACAGACATATTTATTGCAATGCACTTACAATGATAAATTCAATTATTAGTCTCAATTACAGGCTTTTTGCGGCAGACGCAGAATTTGTCCGGGTTGAATAGCGGTAGCCGTTTCGATTTTGTTGAATGCTGCCAACTCCCCTGCACTGACGCAATACCGCCTTCCTATACTGTATAGACTATCTTTTGGTAGAACCGCATATGCATTATTTGTACGGATTTTGACGCCTGTTTTAATCGGCATCACTTTACGTACTACGCCTGTTTCAGGTTGGGTCTTAATCATTGCACCAGTTGTTACACGAGAAGTTGATTGTGTTGGTATAAGAGTTGCGGGCGAAGTAGAATTACATTTACTAGCCGGAAGTGACAATGTTTGACCAATACGTATATTGTTATTGTTCATGGCATTATGTTTTTGTATATCAACAACGGCAATGCAATTGCGTTTTGCCAGATTGTATAAAGTGTCATTTTCAACAACGCGGTGTATGCGGGTATAGGTCGCAGGTGAACGCGGCGTTATGGCGGAAACGGGCTTTTGGTGTATGGGTGTGTTGCCATAGGTAAGTTCTGTTGTCGGCTCTGCCAATAATTTAATTTTAGCATCTTGGTGAGCGCTAGATGCGGTTTGTGCATTATAGGCACTGATCTTGCGTATCTCTTCTTTCAAAGCGGCATCATTATTTTGCGCTAAAGCTGGTACAGATATAGCTGAGAGTATAGCTGTTGAAATTAAAACTCGGTGTAACATGAAGACCTCCAATAGGGCTCGGTGAATTATGAGAGGTTACAATCAGATATTATGGTAAAAGAACGGTTAAAGCCGTTTATGTAAAATAACTTACATAGATTTTGCTTTTCCCGCCTCCATAGCTGGTAAATCCATCGCCAATATCGGAGTTTCCACAAGTTTTTTGCCTTGATGAACGGCCTTTACGAGCATGCCTTCTACAACGCCGACTATTGCGCCGTCTGGTGTCAGTTGATTTTGCAAACTATCCGGTATAACCCGCACAGAAGCACTGACCAAAATTCTGTCGAACGGCGCCTGGCCTCGCCAACCAAGCCGGCCATCACCGTGACGCACAACAACTTTCGCAGCTAATTTCAACAATCGATCTTCCGCGTATTCAACCAAAGTCCTGTAACGCTCGACCGCATAAACCCGCCGACACATTTTAGCCAGAACAGCCGCCGTATAGCCACTACCTGCACCAATCAGTAAAACTTTATGCGACGGTTTTACATCCAAACTCTGACACATAATAGCAATACTAAGGGGCGCAGGAATAGTTTGACCACACGGAATCGGCAATGGTCGTTCATCATAACTCTGCGGTACTAAATCATCTGGTACAAAAGCCGAGCGCTTGACCAATTCCATGGCGCGTAAGACATTACTATCAGAAATACCGCTCCCACGAAGCCGCATAATCATATCAAATAGGCCCGGTTCTATGAACGACATAAGCTAGTCCTCGAATAGAGCGGAAAGTTTGGCCACTGTTTTATAGTGGGTATGGTCAATATGGATGGGCGTCACAGAGATATAATCATCATATACGGCTCGTAAATCAGTGCCAGCCGCAGGATCAGACTTGCCACCCTTATAAGTTAACCAATAATAATGGCCGCCGCGCGGATGAGTACGCTTGTCGATATTGCTCATCTCGAAATCACGCCGTCCTTGGCTGGTGACGTGAATGCCCTCGACTTTATCGTCCTCCACATCCGGAAAATTGATATTGAGAATGACATCTGCAGGCCAACCTTGTTTCAATAATTTTTTCAAAAGCTTAGGTCCGTGTTTTAAGGCGGCCTTCCAATTTACCTTGCCGTTATTATGGTTATAAAACCCGCGCGCTTGTGAAACCGATATGGACGGAATACCCATTTGCATACCTTGAAGTGCACCTGCTACCGTACCGGAAAACCCGATGTCTTCAGCAATGTTTTGCCCTCTATTGACCCCTGAAAGTACCAAATCTGGCATATTATCCTGCATAATCTCGCGTAATGCTACAATTACACAGTCCGTTGGCGTGCCGGAAACTGAATATGTTTTGTCTGCTAATTTTCGGGCAAATACCGGATTGTGAAGGCTAACACCGCGCGATGCAGCTGATTGTTCCTGCGC
This sequence comes from Robiginitomaculum sp., assembly GCA_021776675.1. GTDB lineage: Bacteria > Pseudomonadota > Alphaproteobacteria > Caulobacterales > Maricaulaceae > Robiginitomaculum_A. The sequence goes on along the minus strand of JAJFFM010000070.1, from coordinate 3,614 downwards.
GGGGGCGACTATCCAGACATCATCACTTAATGAATGTGCGATTTCCGCAAGAATTTCGAGCCCGTCCGCCGATATACCGTCATCATTTGTCAGCAATATGCGCACTAGTTAATTACCTCTACACCGCCCATATAAGGAACAAGCGCCTTGGGCACTGTGATACTACCGTCTTCGTTCTGATAATTTTCCAGTACGGCAACCAGCGTACGGCCAACCGCCAACCCAGAGCCATTAAGAGTATGGACAAAACGATTGTCTTTCTCGGCGTGTCTATAACGGGCATTCATGCGGCGGGCTTGGAAGTCCCCACAATTAGAGACTGAGGATATTTCGCGGTAGCAATCCTGTGATGGCAACCAGACTTCGATGTCGTAAGTCTTACGCGCCCCAAAGCCCAGATCACCTGTGCACAGTTCTATGACTTTATATGGTAATTCCAAGCGTTTCAAAACTTCTTCGGCACAACCAATCATACGTTCGTGTTCAGCCTCGCTGTCTTCTGGGCGGGTGATAGAGACAAGCTCGACTTTGTTAAATTGATGCTGGCGGATCATTCCCTTGGTATCGCGCCCTGCACTGCCCGCTTCAGAACGAAAACATGGCGTATGTGCGGTCATGCGCAGCGGCAGTTTGTCAGCGTCAAGTATGCTTTCCCGCACGATATTGGTCAGGGAAACTTCGGCTGTTGGGATGAGGAAATTTCTTTTCAAATTTCCAAGGACTGCCTGTTGCTGTGCTATTTTCAACTCTTGCTGTGCTGAACTTGCAAATTGTTTATATTCTTGGCCAAGCTCTTCATGAAAATTATTTATCACTCCCCAAATTTGATTCGATAAGTCACTGGTTTGACCAGAATTCATAAAATCATTTAAAACTGTCACAACGCTATCTAGTAAACTCTGCCTCATCTTTCTTTGCTCGACCCCTTCAATTGCTACTCGCAAATCGGCTCGACGTTTTTGCACTTCACCAAAGATTTCATATAAGTCTTCTTCGAATTTAGGAAGTTGCCCGGTTCCCACAAGAGCATTATCATGAACAATCACTGGAGGCACAACTTCCGTATAATCGTTCTCTTCAGTTTGAATATCAAGCATCAAGGCAGATAAAGCCCTATCCATCCGCGCTAGTTTTCCGCTGAGGACCACAAAACGCGAGCCGCTCATTTTGGCTGCGGTTTCAAAATCCATCATGCTACCATTTGGACCTTGTAGGGCTTCGCCGAGGTCATCATGGGCTTTGGGATTAAAATCGAACTTTGGTGGTGTGCCCCAAGTCCGTAAATCAACATTCTCGTCTTCGTCGGCACCGTCCGGCGCGCTATCCGCGGGTAGGTTTGGCAGTCCGGCCAACAGGTCGTTTAATACGCCCTTCTCTGATGCAATTTGTTCACCCATCATAGCGATGACGTTTTTGGCGCCTGCGACTTCGGTTTTCAGACGCTCGGCTTCGTCTTTGTCGCCGCGCCCCATGGCTGCACCGATCATTTTAGAAGCTTTGTTGCGGGCTGCTTCGGCCTCTTGCTGCACTTTCAGAGCTTGGCGCACTAAAATATCTTTATCCAGAATGGTCTTCGCTTGCGGTTCCAAACCGCGCCGCGCCCAAGCTTTATCATAGGTGTCAGGATTTTGTCGGATGGCTTTTATATCGTGCATTTTTAACTCTTTAAATGTTTCAATCTGGCTATATAGAAACCAAAGTCAGGCGGCAAGCTATTGTGCTTATTTAAAACTCTCTTTGGGCTTAATATCCTCTTTGGGTCATCAAATATGTGGCGAAACTTGCCAGCCAATGAGAACCCGAATAATGGGCATCAGTAACGGCTTTCAGACCTGCATCTCGGTGAATATCAGCGGCGGCGTTTAGAGACGTTATGCGCGGGTCACCCTGCGGCAATGCGCGGGCGATATTTTCCAAATTCCAGGCTCGAGAGAGATTGACCCCGTCCAGATGCACCAATTTACCGTCACTAGCATCTTTGACAATACCTGGCGCTAACCAGTTACCACTACCGTCAGTGGGTAAATTGGGTAAAAACCCGCTCAACCAGTCTGCAAATTCTTTCTGTCCCAACACACGGCGCATTAAATCCGCTTCGGACAGACACGGCGACAGGAAATCTTCTCCGCTTGGTTCATAAGCAAGCGGACAATTTTTATCAGATAAATGATAGGTTTTTGAACGTTCTATCAACATTACTTCGAGTTCTGTATCGCCAGATATGCGTGCAGCATCCAACATAAGACCAAATGCAAATGCAGACTGATTATGAGTACCCAAGCGGATGGGGTAGGCAAGTTTCGGCAACCATGATTTGACCTTACTCGTGATAACGGCTTCCAAAGGTTCCAAAGTCGCCAACCACTGTTTAGCCTCAGAGGTAGTATCTTTTTGGGCCAATTCCCGCAGTTCAGCGGTCAACTGCAAGAACCAAGCAACACCATATGGCCGTTCATAAGATGCCCTGTTAGGAGCCTCGAAATAAGCAATTTCTGCCGCTATATTCTCGGCTGTGAAGCTTTGGGACAATGCTGCAATTGCATCTGCGCGCCACGGTGCGTCTTGCGGGCCTACATGTAACAACCGCACCAATAGCCAGTGGCCATGCACAGAAGAATGCCAGTCAAAACAGCCGTAGAACGCCGGGTGTAGCTGGTTAGGTGTACCGACATCTGTTGCGTTTGTGAACACATGAGCAATCTTATTTGGGTATTCTCTATGCACACAATCCAGTGCAAGTGTGGAAAACCGTCCAGCTAGCTCGGGGCTTATATTATCATTTACGGTAGCAACAGGCATCGCGCCCACATCTTCTTTCTTACTGCAACCATCAAGCATTAAGGCGGCAGTCGCCCCCATTACCAATAATTTTATCATTATTTGTCCCTTGTCTTTGTTTCTTGCTCTTTAATTAAATCCACTATATCTGGATCTTCTATCTTATCACGCTTCACGTCAAATATTCGCCGCAAGAACCCCGGTGTTAAGGCGGATAGAGGGTTTACTGATATTTGGGTTTTTGCGAACGGTCCTTTGACAGAATAATTAAGTGCAAACATACCCTCACCCTTTTTACCCACCATAATATTACCAAGCAAAGGGATGTCTCCCAATATAGAATTAACTGTGTAAGATGGCACCAAAACCCCGTCAAAATCTAAGGTTCTTTGTGCAATATCTATATTTCCCGCGCCCGTAAGACCTAATGCCGAACCAGAGGCACGGCCGTCGCGAATTTTAAGCACACCGTCTTCAAGGGAAAATTGCATATCCATTTCATTGAATTTCAAGCCGCCGCCGCCGAGCGTATCTGCTAAGCCCTGCAAAGATGCTAGAGATAGGATTTGTGTAAATGCAGGTGCATGAACCAAGGTAAAATCGTGCAAAGATAGCTGCCCCATTAGCCCTCCTTTTTCTCCGGCAGGTGGCAAATGACCACTAATCTCTAAAATACCATTATCAATGTTTTCAAGGCCGAGAAAGGCGAGAGCCGCAAATGAAGCATCGGGTATTTCCACTAGTATTTCACGTTCTAATGTATCGGGATCACTTGTTAATTTTGCTAAAAATGCACCCTTTTCTGTGTCCCCACTCAAGAGCGCCTGTATAATTGT